>NZ_PZKQ01000070.1:0-19487 GCF_003046645.1 Escherichia sp. MOD1-EC6475
AAGTTGGCAGCATCACCTGTAACAAAGATATATCATTGCCTTCACTAATATTTCAATCCGCATAGCCTGAACGTGTTTTGTTGCAGCATGAAGCGTTGCTATCTTTCTTTATCGGTGACGTGTCGCCAGCCAACAGAGCAGAGAACCGCCACAGACCATGAGTGCGCCTTGCCAGAATGAGAACGATAGCGGTGCGTTGAGTAGCACGGCAGCCAGAGCAGAAGAAAGTACAGGCGTAAAATAAGAACCCACTGCCATAATCGTTACATTGCCATGTAAAATACCGACATTCCAGGCGGCGTAAGCAAATCCTAAAGTAAATGCCGCAGATATGAGTTTAACGATGACGGGGGTGCTAAAAACCATCTCTGGTTGTGGCGTTATAAAATAGTAAATCCATAGACTTGCTCCCGTCAGAAGAACGAAAACGGTAATGCCGTTAAATCCACGGGCATATTTATTAGTGACTGTGCAATAAGCTGCCCAGATAAACGCACCAATAAACGCCAAAAAATAACTTAATGGACTGGTGGTAATATTATTGATGATTTCATCATATTGTAGCCCATTGTCGCCGCCTAATACCCAACAGACACCCATCAAGGCTAAAAGCAATCCGGGAATAATCAGCCAGTTTGTTTTCTGACCATTAAAAAGAATGGCGAAAAGTATCGTCAGGCTGGGCCATAAATAGTTCACCATGCCTACTTCTATCGCCTGATGGCGGGTAGCAGCATAACCTAAGGAAAGCGCGAGGCAGATTTCATAACTCACGAATAAAAGACTCCCGGCAAGTAAATAGCCTTTCGGGATCTGCCGGATACGCGGGAATCCAACGGTGAATATTAATAGCAGTCCGCTTAATGAATAGATCGCCGCCGCACCACCGACCGGACCAAGCCCCTCACTGACGCCGCGAATTAACCCCACCATGGTGCTCCACAGGACGATCGCGATTAGCCCTATGAGCGTTGCTTTTTGTCGTGTCATGCTCGCTGTTTAGTCTCTCTTGCCGTTAAAAATTAAGCTGAAATTTATAGCATTTTTTTAACCGGCCTGTCAGGCAGTGGTGCGTTTTCCTACCGCCATTGAGGTAGGTCAATTTGCGCAGGCGGATTATTTTGTGGCAAACACGTGTTCTTTTTGATTTCGCGCAAAAAGATTCAGAATTTTACTGTTAGTTTCCTCGCGCAGTAATACCCCTGAAAAAAGAGGAAAGCAATGGACGTCAGTCGCAGACAATTTTTTAAAATCTGCGCGGGCGGTATGGCTGGAACAACAGTAGCGGCATTGGGCTTTGCCCCGAAGCAAGCACTGGCTCAGGCGCGAAACTACAAATTATTACGCGCTAAAGAGATCCGTAACACCTGCACATACTGTTCCGTAGGTTGCGGGCTATTGATGTATAGCCTGGGTGATGGCGCGAAAAACGCCAGAGAAGCGATTTATCACATTGAAGGTGACCCGGATCATCCGGTAAGTCGCGGCGCACTGTGCCCGAAAGGCGCCGGTTTGCTGGATTACGTGAACAGCGAAAACCGTCTGCGTTACCCGGAATATCGTGCGCCAGGCTCTGATAAATGGCAGCGCATTAGCTGGGAAGAAGCATTCTCCCGTATTGCGAAGCTGATGAAAGTTGACCGTGACGCTAACTTTATTGAAAAGAACGAGCAGGGCGTAACGGTAAACCGTTGGCTTTCTACCGGTATGCTGTGTGCTTCCGGTGCCAGCAACGAAACCGGGATGCTGACCCAGAAATTTGCCCGCTCCCTCGGGATGCTGGCGGTAGACAACCAGGCGCGCGTCTGACACGGACCAACGGTAGCAAGTCTTGCTCCAACATTTGGTCGCGGTGCGATGACCAACCACTGGGTGGATATCAAAAACGCTAACGTCGTAATGGTAATGGGCGGTAACGCTGCTGAAGCGCATCCCGTCGGTTTCCGCTGGGCGATGGAAGCGAAAAACAACAACGATGCAACCCTGATCGTTGTCGATCCCCGTTTTACGCGTACCGCTTCTGTAGCGGATATTTACGCACCTATTCGTTCCGGTACGGACATTACGTTCCTGTCTGGCGTTTTGCGCTACCTGATCGAAAACAACAAAATCAACGCTGAATACGTTAAGCATTACACCAACGCCAGCCTGCTGGTGCGTGATGATTTTGCTTTCGAAGACGGTCTGTTCAGTGGTTATGACGCTGAAAAACGCCAGTACGATAAGTCGTCCTGGAACTATCAGTTCGATGAAAACGGCTATGCGAAACGCGATGACACGCTGACTCATCCGCGCTGCGTGTGGAACCTGCTGAAAGAGCACGTTTCCCGCTACACGCCGGACGTCGTGGAAAACATCTGCGGTACGCCAAAAGCTGACTTCCTGAAAGTGTGTGAAGTGCTGGCCTCCACCAGCGCGCCGGATCGCACAACCACCTTCCTGTACGCGCTGGGCTGGACGCAGCACACCGTCGGTGCGCAGAACATCCGTACTATGGCGATGATCCAGTTGCTGCTCGGCAACATGGGTATGGCTGGTGGCGGCGTGAACGCACTGCGTGGTCACTCCAACATTCAGGGTCTTACCGACTTAGGTCTGCTCTCTACCAGCCTGCCGGGTTATTTGACGCTGCCGTCAGAAAAACAGGTTGATTTGCAGTCTTATCTGGAAGCGAACACGCCGAAAGCGACGCTGGCGGATCAGGTGAACTACTGGAGCAACTATCCGAAGTTCTTCGTTAGCCTGATGAAATCTTTCTACGGCGATGCCGCGCAGAAAGAGAACAACTGGGGCTACGACTGGCTGCCGAAGTGGGACCAGACCTACGACGTCATCAAGTATTTCAACATGATGGACGAAGGCAAAGTCAGCGGTTATTTCTGCCAGGGCTTTAACCCGGTTGCGTCCTTCCCGGACAAAAACAAAGTAGTTAGCTGCCTGAGTAAGCTGAAGTACATGGTGGTTATCGATCCGCTGGTGACTGAAACGTCTACTTTCTGGCAGAACCACGGCGAGTCGAACGATGTCGATCCGGCGTCTATTCAGACTGAGGTATTCCGCCTGCCTTCGACCTGCTTTGCTGAAGAAGATGGCTCTATCGCCAACTCCGGTCGCTGGTTGCAGTGGCACTGGAAAGGTCAGGACGCACCTGGCGAAGCGCGTAACGACGGCGAAATTCTGGCGGGTATCTACCATCACCTGCGCGAGCTGTACAAAGCTGAAGGTGGTAAAGGCGTAGAACCGCTGATGAAGATGAGCTGGAACTACAAGCAGCCGCACGAACCGCAATCTGACGAAGTGGCTAAAGAGAACAACGGCTACGCGCTGGAAGATCTCTATGACGCTAATGGCGTGCTGATTGCGAAGAAAGGTCAGTTGCTGAGTAGCTTTGCGCATCTGCGTGATGACGGTACAACCGCATCTTCTTGCTGGATCTACACCGGTAGCTGGACAGAGCAGGGCAACCAGATGGCCAACCGCGATAACTCCGACCCGTCCGGTCTGGGGAATACGCTGGGATGGGCCTGGGCGTGGCCGCTCAACCGTCGCGTGCTGTACAACCGTGCTTCAGCGGATATCAACGGTAAACCGTGGGATCCGAAACGAATGCTGATCCAGTGGAACGGCAGCAAGTGGACGGGTAACGATATTCCTGACTTCGGCAATGCCGCGCCGGGTACGCCAACCGGGCCGTTTATCATGCAGCCGGAAGGGATGGGACGCCTGTTTGCCATTAACAAAATGGCGGAAGGTCCGTTCCCGGAACACTACGAGCCAATTGAAACGCCGCTGGGAACTAACCCGCTGCATCCGAACGTGGTTTCTAACCCGGTCGTTCGTCTGTATGAACAAGACGCGCTGCGGATGGGTAAAAAAGAGCAGTTCCCGTATGTGGGTACGACCTATCGTCTGACCGAGCACTTCCACACCTGGACCAAGCACGCATTGCTCAACGCAATCGCCCAGCCGGAACAGTTTGTGGAAATCAGCGAAACGCTGGCGGCGGCGAAAGGCATTGCCAATGGCGATCGTGTCACTGTCTCCAGCAAGCGTGGCTTTATCCGCGCGGTGGCTGTGGTAACGCGCCGTCTGAAACCGCTGAATGTAAACGGTCTGCAGGTTGAAACGGTGGGTATTCCAATCCACTGGGGCTTTGAGGGTGTCGCGCGTAAAGGTTATATCGCTAACACTCTGACGCCGAATGTCGGTGATGCAAACTCGCAAACGCCGGAATATAAAGCGTTCTTAGTAAACATCGAGAAGGCGTAAGGGGGCGAACAGATGGCTATGGAAACGCAGGACATTATCAAAAGGTCCGCAACTAACTCCATCACGCCGCCTTCTCAGGTGCGTGATTACAAAGCAGAAGTCGCGAAACTTATCGACGTTTCCACCTGTATCGGCTGTAAAGCTTGTCAGGTGGCGTGTTCGGAGTGGAACGACATCCGTGATGAAGTGGGGCACTGCGTCGGGGTTTACGATAACCCCGCCGATCTGAGCGCCAAGTCCTGGACGGTGATGCGCTTTAGCGAAACCGAACAGAACGGCAAGCTGGAGTGGCTGATCCGTAAAGACGGCTGTATGCACTGTGAAGATCCGGGCTGCCTGAAGGCATGTCCGTCTGCCGGTGCGATCATTCAGTACGCTAACGGCATTGTCGATTTCCAGTCGGAAAACTGCATCGGCTGTGGTTACTGCATTGCCGGGTGTCCGTTTAATATTCCGCGCCTCAACAAAGAGGATAACCGGGTATATAAATGCACGCTCTGCGTCGATCGCGTCAGCGTCGGCCAGGAACCGGCTTGTGTAAAAACTTGCCCGACCGGGGCTATCCACTTCGGCACCAAGAAGGAGATGCTGGAGCTGGCGGAACAGCGCGTGGCGAAACTGAAAGCGCGTGGTTACGAACATGCTGGCGTCTACAACCCGGAAGGTGTCGGTGGTACGCACGTTATGTACGTGCTGCATCACGCCGATCAGCCGGAGCTGTATCATGGTCTGCCGAAAGATCCGAAGATCGATACCTCGGTAAGCCTGTGGAAAGGCGCGTTGAAACCGCTGGCAGCGGCTGGCTTTATTGCCACTTTTGCCGGGTTGATTTTCCACTACATCGGTATTGGCCCGAATAAGGAAGTGGACGATGACGAGGAGGATCATCATGAGTAAGTCGAAAATGATTGTGCGCACCAAATTTATTGATCGCGCCTGTCACTGGACCGTGGTGATTTGCTTCTTCCTGGTGGCGCTGTCCGGGATTTCGTTCTTCTTCCCGACGCTGCAATGGCTGACGCAAACCTTCGGTACGCCGCAGATGGGGCGCATTTTGCACCCGTTCTTCGGCATTGCGATTTTCGTCGCGCTGATGTTTATGTTCTTCCGCTTTGTGCATCACAACATCCCGGATAAGAAAGATATTCCGTGGCTGTTGAACATTGTCGAAGTATTGAAAGGCAATGAGCACAAAGTGGCGGATGTTGGTAAGTACAACGCCGGACAGAAGATGATGTTCTGGTCAATCATGAGCATGATTTTCGTGCTGCTGGTGACCGGGGTGATTATCTGGCGTCCGTACTTTGCGCAGTACTTCCCGATGCAGGTTGTCCGCTACAGCCTGCTGATCCACGCGGCAGCGGGTATCATCCTGATCCACGCCATCCTGATCCATATGTATATGGCATTCTGGGTGAAAGGGTCGATTAAAGGGATGATCGAAGGGAAGGTGAGCCGTCGCTGGGCGAAGAAACACCATCCGCGCTGGTATCGTGAAATCGAGAAGGCAGAAGCAAAAAAAGAGAGTGAAGAAGGGATATAATCTCTTTTGAACTTTAAGCTGAAAATGGCGCTGTAAAAGGCGCCATTTTTTTATTGCGTAACCAGACGGCGTAGTCGCGACACATCCACCGTTTTTTCAGCCTCTGCCAGACTCCACGCGTTTTGCAGATTCAACCACATTTGCGGCGAACTGCCGATCACCACGGAAAGTTTAATCGCCATTTCTGGCGTCAAAGCCGCTTTTCCGGTCAGCAATCGGCTTGCCGTTGAGGGCGCAATTTCCATTGCTCTGGCAAATTCGCGCAGGCTGACGTTCAGCTCGTCCAGTGATTCCTGAATGATGTCCCCCGGACGGGGATGATTGGCCATTTTCATCAGTGATAGTCCTCGTAATCCAGTATGTATGCATCGCCATTGACGAACTCAAACGTTATCCGCCAGTTGCCCGAGACAGAGATTGCCCAAATTCCATCGCGATCGCCGCTTAACGGGTGTAGTCGGTAACCTGGCATATCGATATCAGCAAGACAGCTTGCTGCATCAATTACAGCGAGTCGGTGGCGTAATCTTTTGACTTGCGTCGGTATAACGCCGGAGGTTTTGCCAAGAAGAAACAAGTCACGCAATCCCTTGTGTCTGAAATTCATTATCATCTCTTCATCCTTGTTCCTTCGAAAGGAACACTATCACTATTGTTCCGTGCAGCGCAACAAATTTCGCTACGTTTTCGCGAATTGTGAGGGGAAAGATGAGGGAGGAAAAGAAGAAGAGTTAAATAGCGGAAAGCGTCTCGCAAAACAGGCTGCGACTCGAACATGGCAGTCGCAGCAATGGTCTCTTAGCGGCGGAAATCAATCACCATACGACCACGGATTTTGCCTTCTTCCATCTCGGTAAAGATGGTGTTGATGTCCGCTAACGGACGCAGGGCGACTTTGGGCACCACTTTGCCTTCGGCGGCAAACTGGAAAGCTTCGGTGAGATCCTGGCGCGTGCCGACCAGTGAACCGACCACTTCAATACCATCCAGCACAAGGCGTGGGATGTCCAGGCTCATGGACTCCGGCGGCAGACCGACTGCCACAACACGCCCGCCTGCACGAACGGCATCAACCGCCGAGTTAAATGCGGCTTTGGCTACTGCTGTAACAACCGCAGCGTGTGCACCGCCCGCTTTCTCCTGCACAATTTTGGCGGCGTCTTCGGTGCGTGAGTTAATCGCTAAATCAGCGCCCATTTCAGTCGCCAGTTTTAACTGCTCATCATTGACATCAATGGCGATCACTTTGGCGTTAAAGACATTCTTCGCGTATTGCAGGGCGAGGTTACCCAGGCCACCAAGACCATAGATAGCAATCCACTGACCGGGACGAATTTTTGACAGCTTCACCGCTTTATAGGTGGTGACGCCCGCACAGGTAATGCTGCTGGCAGCAGCCGAATCCAGGCCATCTGGCACTTTTACTGCGTAATCAGCAACCACGATGCACTCTTCCGCCATGCCGCCATCAACGCTGTATCCGGCGTTTTTAACTGAACGGCAGAGCGTTTCGTTACCACTGTTACAGTATTCGCAATGACCGCATCCTTCGTAAAACCATGCCACGCTTGCGCGATCGCCTGGTTTTAATGAGGTGACGCCTGGGCCAACTTCTGACACAACACCAATGCCTTCGTGTCCCAGAATCACGCCGGTTTTATCACCAAAATCGCCATTCTTAACATGAAGATCGGTATGACATACGCCACAACACTCCATTTTCAGCAGGGCTTCGCCATGTTTCAGTGAGCGCAGCGTTTTATCCGTAACGTCAACATGATGATCCTTCGTAACAACTGCAGCCTTCATAGTTCCTCCTTTTCGGATGATGTTCTGCATAGCAGGTGAGGCAAATGAGATTTATTTGCCACTACCCAGTATGGATGAGATCTGAAAAAGGGAGAGGGAAATTGCCCGGTAACATTCACTACCGGGCGGAGGCTTAGATGGAGGTACGGCGGTAGTCGCGGTATTCGGCTTGCCAGAAGTTGTCGTCAATGGCCTGTTGCAAAGCTTCGGCAGACGTTTTCACCGCCACGCCTTGCTGCTGCGCCATTTTGCCAACGGCAAAAGCAATCGCTCTGGAGACTTTCTGGATGTCTTTCAGTTCCGGCAGTACCAGACCTTCGCCGTTCAGCACTAGCGGCGAATACTGAGCAAGAGTTTCACTTGCCGACATTAACATCTCATCGGTGATGCGTGACGCGCCGGAAGCAATAACGCCCAGCCCGATGCCCGGGAAAATAAAGGCGTTGTTGCACTGGGCGATAGGGTAGATTTTATCTTTCCATACCACCGGATTAAACGGGCTACCGGTGGCAACCAGCGCGTTACCTTCAGTCCAGGCGATAATGTCCTGTGGAGTGGCTTCCACGCGTGAAGTCGGGTTAGACAACGGCATCACGATCGGACGCGGACAGTGTTTGTGCATCTCACGGATGATCTCTTCCGTAAACAGCCCGGTCTGTCCGGAGACGCCAATCAGAATATCTGGTTTTACATTGCGCACCACATCCAGCAGTGACAGCACATCGCTGTCGGTATCCCAGTCTCTGAGGTTTTCGCGCTTCTGCACCAGTTTGGTCTGGAAAGGCAGCAGGTTTGGCATCTTGTCGGTGAGCAGACCAAAGCGATCGACCATAAACACTTTCTGTCGCGCCGCTTCTTCGCTTAATCCTTCGCGCTGGGTCTGGGCGATAATCATTTCGGCAATGCCACATCCCGCTGAACCTGCGCCGAGGAAGACAATCTTTTTCTCGCTTAACTGACCACCTGCTGCGCGGCTGGCTGCGATCAGCGTTCCGACCGTTACCGCTGCGGTGCCCTGAATGTCATCGTTAAAAGAACAAATTTCATGGCGATAGCGGTTAAGCAACGGCATCGCATTTTTTTGTGCAAAGTCTTCAAACTGCAGCAACACGTTCGGCCAGCGTTGCTTCACTGCCTGGATAAATTCGTCAACGAATTCATAGTATTCATCGTCAGTGATGCGCGGATTACGCCAGCCCATATACAACGGGTCGTTAAGCAGTTGCTGGTTATTGGTGCCGACATCCAGCACCACCGGAAGAGTATACGCCGGGCTGATGCCACCACAGGCGGTATAGAGCGACAGTTTACCGATTGGAATACCCATCCCGCCGATGCCCTGGTCACCAAGACCCAGGATACGTTCGCCATCCGTCACCACAATCACTTTAATGTTGTGATTCGGCACGTTTTGCAGAATGTCGTCCATATTGTGGCGGTTCTGGTAAGAGATAAACACGCCGCGCGAACGGCGGTAGATCTCAGAAAAACGCTCACAGGCTGCGCCAACGGTCGGGGTGTAAATAACGGGCATCATCTCATCAAGATGATTGTTTACCAGTCGGTAGAAGAGGGTTTCGTTAGTATCCTGGATGTTACGCAGGTAGATGTGCTTGTCGATTTCGGTTTTGAATCCCTGATACTGGATCCATGCTCGTTCCGCTTGTTCTTCGATGGTTTCGACCACTTCCGGCAGTAACCCCAGCAGGTTGAAGTTACGGCGTTCTTCCATGCTGAAGGCGCTGCCTTTATTCAACAACGGAAATTCCAGCAGTACAGGGCCAGCGTAAGGAATATAAAGCGAACGCTGTTTTTTTGTTTTTGGTTCCATGTCACTCACTCTTTTTTGAATATCCATCCCTGGGGTTTTTATCGTCTTTGCTTTACCGCCAGGGCGTCGCCCCCAAGTATAAAGCAGATAAAAACAAAAACACCATTGCGCAGGCAATGGTGTTTAATCGTCATTGAGGACTGATTGTTAAGAATTACTTTTCAGCGGGGCGTTTTCTGCCGGTTGGGTTATTTACCACGCTGGATTTGTCACCTTCGGTAACTATTTTGCGCTGGTTAGAAATTTTATGATCCAGTCCAAGAATATGACGTGCCTGACGGTTCGATTTCATTTTAACTCCTCAATCCTGTTGCTAGTTTTAAGGACAACATCGCCGTAGCGAAGAAACACGTGCTAAACCCCTAAATTAGGTTGCCGATCAAGCATAGCAGCTTAAAGCGTAGGGTGCTGGCCACTGACCACATAATTGATGGTTTGCTGGTAGATATCACTGAGGATGTCGTTATCAGAAGCTTCCACCCATTTGGTCAGCTCCATGAGAATGTCATCTTCAGTGACAACACCGTGCTCTGCCCGAAGGCCTTGCTCAATGGAATTAACCAGAGCGGGTTCTGCTGTTGAATTTTCTGCCTGATAATAAGTAAACATAGTGATTCTCCGTGTCTGTATATTTATGGTGTCTGCTACGGATCGCAGATTTATAAAGCACATTCAGCATGGCAAATATTTGCCGCTTCGTTGTTAAGATTAGTCCTGGTTGATGAATTTTATATTTTAACTACATGATATTCATGAGTATTATTATTGGTATTTGTGGATTTATATTGCTGCGGTATCTCTCAATACATATATCCCAGTCGTCTGTTGTGGTAATTTTATTTAAGTGCAGAGGTAATATTTTCGCCGGATTTTATTCGGAATATCCTGCTTATCCTCGTGCTGTTTCTCACGTAGTCTATAATTTCCTTTTTAAGCCCACAGGAGAGCAACAATGACAATCCATAAGAAAGGTCAGGCACACTGGGAAGGCGATATCAAACGCGGGAAGGGAACAGTATCCACCGAGAGCGGCGTGCTGAACCAACAGCCGTATGGATTTAACACACGTTTTGAAGGCGAAAAAGGAACCAACCCTGAAGAATTGATTGGCGCGGCACATGCCGCTTGTTTCTCGATGGCGCTTTCATTAATGCTGGGGGAAGCGGGATTCACGCCAACATCGATTGATACCACTGCCGATGTATCGCTGGATAAAGTCGATGCTGGTTTCGCGATTACCAAAATCGCACTGAAGAGTGAAGTTGCCGTACCGGGTATTGATGCCTCAACCTTTGACGGCATTATTCAGAAAGCAAAAGCCGGATGCCCGGTTTCTCAGGTACTGAAAGCGGAAATTACGCTGGATTACCAGTTGAAAGCATAAGTACTCGCCGGATGATGTTGTCATCCGGCAAGCATTTATACCAATATTTTCTGCTTATCCCAATGAAATCTTGCATTTAAACTGCATCGTCATTCTTTTCATTATTCCCGCCTGTTCTCGAGCAATCATTATTACATCAGGTTGTAAACTCCTATTCCGTTCAGAATAACAGTAAAACTCTGTTTATTTATGTTCTCTGTTTGATGGTGAGAAACATTTATGGCATTGTAATATTCAGTTGATTTAATTAATTTGAATTAATTAAATTTAATTAATGAGCTAATTAACATTGTTTAATAAGGATGAAACTATGTTGATGAAAAAGGTCTCTTTTGCTATTGCTTTAATATCTCTAAGTCAGTATGCAAGCGCATCTTCAGAATTTAATTTCTTATCTGACAATGTTTTTGTTGATGCTTCTCTTTCATTTCTGAATGGTGAGTCAGGTGAGTTTGTTTATAACGATGGCGGCAAACTTAGCCAACTGGACTGGAAAATTCAAAATACCCCCATTATTAAAATGGGGCTAACCTGGGATGCAATCTCATGGCTGACGCTTAATGCTAAAGGCTGGACGACGATTGCGTCTGCCGGTACGCTAATGGATGATTATGACTGGCTCGAGCCGGGGCAGCACCACTGGAGCGATTGGTCACATCATCCGGCAACGCGGTTGAATTTTGCAAATCAGTTTGATCTCAATATGACAGGTTGGTTTTTAAAGGATCAAAACTACCAACTCGGCGCCATGTTAGGCTATCAGGAGACACGTTTCAGTTGGACGGCGAAAGGAGGTTACTATAGTTATGATAATGGTGCCGACACTGGAGATATTCCTCATAACCAAAGAGTTATTGGCTACCAACAAAAATTCAGTGCGCCTTATTTAGGTCTTTCTGGTAAATATATCTATCATGATTTTGATATTATTGCTCAATTTAAATATAGCGCCTGGGGAGAAGGGAAGGGAACAGATCAGCATTATTTGCGCAACATTACATTTAAAGATAAAGTATCCAACCAAAAATATTATTCAGGTCTTATTAATGTGGGGTATAACATTAATTCACAGGCGCGTATTTTCACAGAAATGTCATGGAGTAGATTCTCTAATGATATTGGTAACACAGTAATTTCTTATAAAGAAAATGGTGAAAGCGTAAAAGAGAAAGATTCGCCAGGGATGCAAAACTATAATTACATTATTGGCGCGGGCATTCAGTACAAATTTTAATATAGCATCGGACGAATGGCTGAATATAAATACATGGCATCTTGTCCGCCTGCGCGGGCAAGATGTTCTAAGCGTCGATTTGAAGCGGTAGCGTAGTAGACATCCAGACAGGGATCTCCTCAGCGGGCAAAGGACGTGAGAAGAAATAGCCCTGAATCACGGGGCAGTGGATCTTGCGTAACATCTCAAACTGTTCTTTCGTTTCCACACCTTCCGCCACTACGGTTAAGTTCAGGCTTTGCCCAATGCTGGTAATGGCTTCTAATAAGGCACGGATGCGTTTTTCGCTCAGGCAACGATCGACAAAACTCTTATCGATCTTAATTTCCGTTACCGGCAGGCTGACTAAGCGTGACAGGCCGGAAAAGCCTGTACCGAAATCGTCGACAGATAAACCTACGCCCATATCCCGCAGAATCTGGATGCGTTTAAAGATCTCCGTATCGTGTTCCATCATCATGCTTTCAGTGATTTCCACCGTCAGCTGGTGGCCGTCAATCTGCCAGGCTTCCATCGCATCGCAAACCTGATTGGGTAGCTGATTACTGCGAAAATGCAGCGCAGATAAGTTTACGGATAACGCCGGGATATGAATATTCTGGCTTCGCCACTCTGCTAACTGGCGACAGGCTTCAGCAATTACCCAACGACCAATATTTTCAATTTCACCAATCTCTTCTGCGAGGGGAATAAACCGGGAAGGGGGAACATGTCCATGCTGCGGGTCATACCAGCGAGCAAGAGCTTCAATACCATACAGTTCGCCCGTTTCGGCGAATATCTGCGGCTGGTAAACCAGCTTCAACTGGTTGTTGCTGATTGCTTCTTTCAGCGCCGCGCCTAATATCAACCGCTCTTTAACCATCTCGTTCATTGTCGGGCTAAAGAACTGCCAGCCGTTACCGCCGTTTTTGCGAATGAAATCCATTGCATTGTGGGCGGTAGAAAGCAGGTAGTCACGGTTTTTACCAACGTCGTAACTGATACCAATGCTTAAGGTTAAAGGAAAAGGCTGATCGTCAATGATGACCGGTTTGCTAACGACGTTGCGTAGCTCATCAGCGATTTGGGTAATGTTGCTGACTTCATCCTCCAGACTAATGAGGACAAACTGTGCACCTTCAACGCGGCAGAGATACTGATCGGGTTTGAGTTTTTCACGAAAGCGATTAACGACTTCTAACAATGCCTGATCGGCCCACGCATAGCCGAGGCTGTCGATCACATCCTGAATATGGTCGACGCCAATAAGATAAACCACCGGAGAGACGGCTCTATCGACAAGGTCATCGAGGTAATTGTGCAGATTATTGCGATTTGGCAGACCGGTCATCGGATCAAACTGGATTAGCTGTTCGATGTGCTGGCGGCTTTTCTCCTGTTCCAGCGCCAGTGCGGCCATATGCTGGCTGATATCTGCCACGCGTTCGACAAATGCACTGGTTTCTGTCCCTGCAGCCGTCTTGATTTGCAGAACTCCCGCTGGTGCGCCATCGCGCTGGCGAATGGTAACAGCCCAGCTTTGTGCATTCTTTACTTCTGTCCCAGGAGAGGACGACGCCCAATGCACTGGCATCCCATTACGCAATGCATACAGCGAAACATGCGATTCATGAAGAATGGATTCAATATTACGGCAAATGATTTCGCCCATTTCGTGAAACGGCGGGCTGCTGCACATGGCGGCGAGGATGTTGCCTTCCAGCTGGCGGATTTGCCGTTCTTCAGTGATATCTGAGAAGGTCATTACCAGGTTTTGTAGATGAGCAAGCACGTCATAGACCGGACTGATAGACGCTTTAATCCAGATATTTTCACCCGTGCGCGTTAATAGCAAAAATTCATCTTGATCGCGGGAGGTTTTCCACAAAAGCTGCTGTAAGCGGATGCGGTTATCTGTCGGGTATTCAGGAATGTTAAGCAGCGCATCGGGCTGCATACCGCTGGCTTCGCTGATGCAATAGCCGAACATTTCTGTAAACGCGCGATTGCACTGAACGATATGACGCTCAGGATCAAGCACAATCACAGGTCGGTCGAGATGATCCACGGCAATGAGCAACTGCCGGGTCTGTTCTTTCTGCGCCATTTCAACGCTGGCATCTCGCACCAGCGCCAGGTAATAAATTTTCCCCTCGGCAGTCACTTTTGACAGGGCAAATCGTGTCCATATTTTACTGCCATCTTTTTTCTCAAGCTGCAATTCCCGGCTCATACCTTCGACACGCGCTTTACCACCTTCGCGGTTATGCCGGATGTATTCAGGGTGTGCAGGGCGCAAATTATGGGGAATCAGCATATCGATGTTATTGCCAATAACCTCTTCGCGTTTATATCCCCAAAGCTTTTCTGCTGCGGGGTTGAAAAACATCACTTCATCATTTTCGTTAATTAACACCGCGCCCATCATATTTTGCTCAAGCGCGGGGAAAAAAATGCCGTCACCGGCATTCTCTGCATCGGTTAGCTTCATGATTACCTCTGCATCCGGGCGAATCTAAAGACTGGCTTTCCAGAGTTCAACACGGTTTCTACCTCGTCTTTTGGCGATATACAGAGCTTCGTCGGCTATTTGAATTAAACGTTCATAATCCGGATGTCCATTAAACATGGCGGCGCCAATGGACAGAGAGAGGTAAATATCTTCGCCGTTTGCAGCTTTCAGTTTGGTTTTTTCTACCCGACTGCGGATACGTTCTGCGGTACGTAAAGTGTCAGTTTCTGAGGCTTCTGTCAGAACAATGATAAATTCATCACCACCGTAGCGGAAAACATAATCACTACTACGAACATTGTCGTAAAACGCCTGCGAGACTTTACGCAGAATTTCGTCGCCGGTGTTATGTCCCCATGTATCATTGATCTCTTTGAATTTATCAACATCAATGATTAGAACAGACAACGGCGTGCCAGCCCGATTGGCATGGGCAATTTCACGTTTGAAGATAGTCGGCAGGAAACGGCGGTTAAGTAGCTTAGTCAACACATCCATTCCCACTTCATGGCGAGAAACTTCTTCAAACAGTTCTCGTAGTAAGGTGGTAATTTGCGATACGGTATTTCGTATCTGCAATAAAAACTTCACTCGCAGACTTTTGTTACTCAGATTTTTAGCATGGAGTATTGTCTGATTAAAAACCCCGTCGAAATCCTGAATAAGGCGGGAGATATGACCTACTTCGGCAATGCCGCTAAAATAATGACGACCTTTATGGTTAAACCATAAGCCAAAATCCGCCTGACTTAACGGTAAGCTGCTGCCTAAATCAGAATCCAACAGGACTTTATAAATAACATCTAATTCCCATGAAAGTAATGAGGCTATTTGCCGTTCTTTTTCTTCTTCGGCATTTTCCAGTAGTGAAAAGATACGATAGTTTTCGTCTTCTTTAGCCGCACTACTGTCGCTAAAGGTAAACGCACGGGTCATAACTTCCATGGCTATATCGATACTGTTAATCGAAAAATGATAAACCTGAAGTTTATCCGCAGGCGAATAATCAGAGGAAAATATTGCTGGATAGAGGATTTTCTTCAATACACGAAAACCCATCTCAACGATTTCTACGGGAATGCCAATACGGGCATGTACTTCGGCCACGGTATGCTGGATTTGTATAAGCCTATCAACATCGTCCGCTTGCGCAGAGAGCACATCGATAATCCATGTTTCCAGAGCACTTTTAAGTTGCCTTTCAACCTGTTCGTTACTCAAAAACTCTTCGGCATGTGGGTCAGTGCGTACAATACGATAAAACTCATTGCTCAGGTAATGGGCATGTGCAACAGCAATTTCTGCGGCTTTAGCGCGAATGAGAGGGGAAGCCTGGGTCACTAATCCAGTCCACTCATCTTTCATTCTTTTAAAGTACATCTCCATAATTCAGCCCCTTATACGACTGGAAAGGCAGATGGGTTCGAAAAACGAAACGCAACATACTGGACAGACTTATCGCACCATATTCTCCTGAAATATGAGGATATAATGAAAAGAAATAAACGGATTAGACAGTTTTAATCTACGCTACTGTTCTTCTGAAGAGTATAGCCCATCGTGATTATTTTTCGGTGGTGACGAATATCGTATTGTTTTTCATGTTGATACTAATTAATCAGAGGATTATAGCAATCGGCTTATATGGAGATAATTTTATTTAAGAGGTTACGGCATTTTTGCAGGGTGACAAGCCGGTGCTTACATCACCGGCATGTCACAGTAAAACAGGGCGTTTAACTTCCCCAACGACTTTGCAGATAACTAACGGCTTGTTGGGTCTGTGGCTTATGAAGGTAATCTTCGCGGAACAGAATCGTGCCGCTAATTTCGGGTACAGCATCGTTAAGATCAAGCTGCTTTTTTAGTTCTGGCACGCCGCCGTTAACCATCCAGTCAGGTTCTATCTTTGAGGGTTCACCCACTTTATAGAAGGCAATACCGATATATAGACGGGTTTTGGTCGGTTTGACGACATCTGCCCACCATTTTGCCAGTACGTCATAACGTGCGGCGCTACGTGAGAAAGGCCAGTAAATTTGTGGGGCAATATAATCCAGTAAACCTTGTTCTACCCAATGGCGGGTATCTGCATAGGATTCGTCATAGGCTGCTGCGCCTCGGGTATCGGAACCGAGCGGATCGTGTGAACGGTTGCGCCAGACGCCTGCCGGGCTAACGCCAAATTCAACCTCTGGCTTAATGCTTTTAATGGTGTGCGATACCTTTGCAATTAATTGCTGGGTATTGTTACGCCGCCAGTCTGCTTTTGATGCAAAAGCTCTCCCATATTTGCGGTACGTCTCGTTATCGTTCAGTAGCGAACCCGGTGATTCAGTGTAGAAATAATCGTCGAACTGCACGCCATCTATCGGATAACGGGAAACCACTTCCGCAACTATTGATGTGATCCAATCCTGAACCTCAGGGATACCAGGGTCGAGAACAAAACGGTCGCCCGACGTTCTGATCCAGTCGCGATGCTGCACGTAGACACTGGCTGGTTGCTGTGACAGGGTGCTATTCAATTCCCTGATAGTTCCGGGTTTTGTGTTAACCGACACGCGGTAGGGGTTAAACCACGCGTGCACTTTCATCCCACGCTTGTGGGCTTCGTCGAGCATAAATTGCAGCGGATCGTAACCTGGATCTTCACCAATTTTGCCAGTCATAAGCTCGGACCACGGTAAAATTTCCGATGGCCAAAGGGCTGTACCATCGGGCTTTACCTGGAAAAAAACCGTATTGATGCCGAGACGTTGTAGATGATCTAACTTGTCAATCATCGCCTGTTGTTGTACACGGGCTCGGCTGGTGGGGTTACTGATATTAACCGAGGAAACAGGTGGCCAGTCGAGGCGAGACACAGTGGCCAGCCAGATACCGCGCATCGGTTGCGCTGATTGATGTGTGGTCACTGGTGGTTTTGAACCTGCTGGTGGTGTAGTTATTGGCGTTGGCGGTGTGGTCTTACAACTACACAGTAAAAGAGCCAGAGCAACGAGTGTGGCTGGCTTTTTGATCGCTAATTTCACGTTTCGGGAGCAGATATCCATATATGCTGGTTTCCGGTAAACAGATGTGTTGCTCATTCTCGTACTTATCTGGGGCAAGTCAATACGATAACAGGTACGAAAAAGGGAGCGATTAACGATCGCTCCCTTGTCTTATCTCCTTCAGAGATGGTTAATGTTTCTTATCGTTCATCACAATATAGTGCGGTGAACGAGCACGTGGATGCAGGAAGAAGTGACCTTTCGGTGCGTTCTGGCTGTTAATTGGCTCCAGTGTCACACCGGTATTCGCTTTGCCTTTACGATCGTGGATGGCATAGAGAATAAAGGGCAGGGCAAGTACCACCAGGAAGCTAACGACCAGTAATTCGACATACATATCGGTAGAGTCACCCTGGATATTATCCGGCGGCAGGAAGGAAACAATAAATGCCATGATTGAGGTCAGCAGGCCGACAATAGCCACAACCAGTTTCACGCCCTTACCGCCTGGGATATTAAATGTGCGTTTTAAGTCAGGATGTTTAAGGACTAACACAATGTAGCCAATAAACAGCATGAAATAAGCACACAGATAAATCACCACCGTCAGAGCCAGTGCGATCAGGAAGGACATGTTGTTACCACCACTGGTATTGGTGAGGATAATCAAGGCGATAGAGGTGATCACCAACTGAGAAATAACCAAAGTGACCGGCACGCCATTTTTGTTCATTTTGGCGAACGCTGGAGGTAACAGGTTTTTCTGCGCTGTAACATACATCCCGCGAGAAGGACCGACAATCCAGGAGGCGATTTCTGCCAGAACACCCAGCAGCAGCAGTGCGGAGATCACGCGAACCGTCCACTCAATTTCCGGTGCCACGTGGGACATCAGAACGGTAAAGGTTTGCATTACCCCAGCGGACAGATTGATTTCATTACCCGGAATGACCATCGCAATGGACAAACCACCAACCGAGCTTAAACAGATTGCCGCCACCATCAGCAATAACATTGCCAACGGATAATCGCGCCCAGGATTGCTCATTTCATTGACGTGGGTTGCGGAGGCTTCTACCCCCATATAACTCAATATGAAGGCAACAAACACAACCAGGGTGCCAACTTTAGAGAAATCCGGGAAGAAGGTTTTTGCATCCATTTCGATAGCAACTGGCGCACCGGAGTGCAGGTAAATCGCCGCTAATGCAATCAAAATAAATGCGGGTAACAGAATACCGGCGAAGAAGCCGACTTTAGCAATTCGCGCCGTATATTTAGTACCGCCGAACTGAGTTAATGCCAGAACCCAAAGAATGATGAGTGCCGCAATGGTTTTTGTTACCGGATCTTCATTCAGTGCTGGCCATTTAAGAATGTAGGAAAGTGCCCCTAACACGAAATAGAGCATCGGAATAAAGCCGATAGCGATTTGCAAATAACCAAATGAGATCGCTGCAAATCCCCATTTTAACCCCAGGGTATTCGATACCCAGGCGAAAACGCCACCTTCTTCCCAACCGTCCACGGTAGCCATTTCCGCAGCACAGAGTCCAACGGGAATAAACCATAAAATCCCGCCTAATAGCAGGAAGAAAACTAATGAAAAACCGGATGTTGCAAAGGTAGGATATTCATAAACAGCCATTACCATCGATGCCGTAATAGCGAAGAATCCAAGTAATGTTAGCTGCTTAGCTTTACCTGTCTGTACTGATGTAGCCATATTTTCCCCCTAAAACGGTATTCCTGTCGGAACCGCGCCTGTCTTGTTCTGAAGCGTATTCAGAGCAATATTTTTCCATTGCTAATGCCAGTGAACAGACTCTGGAATTTGTCCCGAAACGGGATCGTTCCGGGACGCCATTACCATCTAAACGTTATCAGGTATGTTTAAAGCTGTTCTGCTGAGCAATACCCTGCAATT
>NZ_PZKQ01000071.1:0-31070 GCF_003046645.1 Escherichia sp. MOD1-EC6475
CGTTGCGCTGAAAAATAAGTTGCATAGTCTTCTGTAGTAAAAATCTTTAAATATCTTAATTGGTAAAAAATGATAAAAAGAAAAATGAGAAAAATCATCGAGATGTTTGTTGTCGATTTGTTTTGAATTTAACAATAGTAATGAATTAGTTTCATGTTTATTGTTTACACATCTTTTTAGAGATGAAAAACGCCAGGATTATTATCAAAAAATATAGTTGTCGTACATCGATGAAATGTATTCAAAATATGAGATAAAATACACCATTATTAGGAAAGATATAAATATATTTTATTTTCTGTCTATTTTTCCTGATTACTCAACTGTTTATTAAGCAATCCTGAATAATGGCATCATTTGGCGCTGATAAAAAACGTTTACAGAATAAGCAAAGAAAAAGGGAGCCGCAGCTCCCTTTGACAACGTTAGTGCGCACCGCCTCCGCCACCACCTGCACCAAATGGCGGCCTGGCAAACCACACCAGCCCCAGCAGGACGAGGAATATCCCGGCTGACATCCAGAAGATCTCATTGGCGGAAATAATCAGCCCCTGATTGGTGATCTGCTGGGCAATCCAGCCGGAAGCCTGCTGTTGCGTCATTCCCAGTCCTTCCAGTTGATGGTACATCGCCTGGGCGTTCGGGTTATATGGGTTCACTGATTCGGTCAACTGCGCATGGTGCAGCGACTCGCGGTTAGTCCACATAGTCGTCGTAATGGACGTGCCGATAGAACCCGCCAGCGTTCGCGTAAAGTTGGAGAGACTCGACGCCGCTGCCAGTCGTTCCGGTGGCAAACCAGAGAGCGTAATGGTGGTCAGCGGCATAAAGAAGCAGGCCACCGCGAAGCCCTGGATAAACTGCGGCCAGGCCGATGCACCAAAATCCATACCCGGTTCAAAAGTATAAGCACGCCAGTAAAAGCAAACGGCATACATAATAAAGCTGAAGGTTACCAGCCGACGCATATCCAGTTTATGCGCAAAACGACCAATAATCGGCGACAGGATCACCGGAATAATCCCTACCGGCGCAGACGCCAGCCCTGCCCAGGTTGCCGTGTAGCCGTATACCTCCTGCAACAACTGCGGCAACAGAACAATAGCGCCGAAGTAGAGCATATACGCGAGGCTGATACACAAGCAGCCGATGGTGAAGTTGCGCGACTTAAACAGCGAGAGATCGACTATCGGGTTATCGTCGGTCAGCTCCCAGACAATGAGGAAGCTGATAGCCACCACTGCCACCACGGTGAGGACGATAATTTCCTGTGATGAGAACCAGTCCAGCTCTTTACCCCGGTCGAGCATAATCTGCAGACTGCCGATACCAATCACCAGCAGTGCCAGCCCCACAGCATCAATCCGCCGCCGTTCGGTGCGGGTTTCGCGTCCGCGCAGGGTTTGCAGTGTCATCAACACCACCGCCACGCCAATTGGCACGTTGATGAAGAATATCCAGCCCCAGTGGTAATTGTCACTGATATAACCGCCGAGGATTGGGCCGCAAATTGGCGCGACAATTACCGTCATCGACCACAACGCCAGCGCGATTGAGCGTTTGGCTGGCGGGTAGTTATTCAGTAATAGACTTTGCGAAAGCGGGATTAACGGCCCGGCGACAATCCCCTGAATCACGCGGAAGAAGATCAGCATATTCAGGCTGCTGGAGACACCACACGCCCACGAAGCAATAGCAAAGGCGATGGTTGACCAGAGGAACAGCTTCACTTCCCCGACGCGCTTTGCCAGCCAGCCGGTAAGGGGGATCGAGATGGCGTTTGCCACCCCGAAGGAGGTGATCACCCACGTTCCCTGGCTGAGCGATGAGCCCAGGTTTCCGGCGATAGTAGGGATCGCCACGTTAGCAATGGTGGAGTCCAGCACCTGCATGAATGTCGCCAGTGACAGCGCAATGGTCATAATGACCAGTTGCGCGCCTTCCAGCGGTTTTTGCTGTTGCATCACACGCACCTCTGGATTAGCCAGCGTTAGCTTTTACGATGTCGTCGATCAGTTTATTGACAGGTGCCAGGCTGATTTCACGCGCAGTGCTTACCGCTACCGGCGTAGAACGTACTTTGTTTGCCAGTACCTGACCGTCACGGTTAGTGGTATTGACACTCACCAGCGTGGACAAACCGATGCGCAGTGGGTATTGCTCCAGCTGTTTCTGATCCAGTTCAATACGAACAGGCAGACGCTGAACGACTTTGATCCAGTTACCGGTGGCGTTTTGCGCCGGAAGCAGCGAGAACGCGCTACCCGTACCCATATCCAGACCGACCACTTTACCGGTGTATTTCACATCATCGCCGTAAATATCAGTGGTAATAGTGACCGGCTGACCGATGCGCATATTGGCAATCTGCGTCTCTTTAAAGTTGGCATCCACCCACATATTGGTCGCCGGAACGACCGCCATCAGCGGCGTTGTTGGGCTAATTTGCGCACCAGGCTGTACGGCTCGGCGGGAGACATAACCGGTCATTGGGCTGACAATACGGGTACGTTCCAGCGCCAGCCAGGCATTACGTACTTCAGTTGCGGCCTGTTGCACGGCAGGCTGATCTTCCAGTTTAGTTCCCAGAATCATCGCCTGATTGGCATTGTATTGTTGAATGGCGACATCCAGTTGCGCCTGGGCGCTGGTGACGGCATCGCGGGCGTGTTGCAGTTCTTCACGACCAATTAGGTTGGCATTGCCCAGCGGCACACGGCGGTTGTAGTCGCTCTGTGCTTTAGCAAGGGCGATTTTCTGCACCTCAATATTCGCCTGCAACTGCTTGCTGTTAATCATCAGCTGGTGGGTTTGACGAACGCTGGAAGCCAGTGCAGTTTTGGCTTTTTCAAACGCCTGGCGAGCATCAGTCGGGTCGAGAGTGACCAGCACATCGCCTTCTTTTACAAAATCGGTGTTATCGGCCCAGACTTTCGTCACGCTGCCTGACACCTGAGACATAATTTGAATCTGATTCCCTGCCACGTATGCGTCATCGGTCTCTTCAAAATGACGCAGTACCAAAAACCAATAAATTCCTATCGCTACGGCAATAATGATAAAGAGCAAGGTGAGAAGGAGGAGCAGACGCTTACGTTTGCCGCTCTTCTTTACCGGTTGCTGCGGGTTTTGAGTCTCCGCATTTGCGCTCATATTGTTCTCCACGATCTTCTTAACTCATCGGCTGAGCCGACCTGCTTGCCAAAAAGGCCAGCACGTTGCGATGCTGGCCGGTCAGTTTTTCTTTTATAAATCTGGATTTTTGAGCGAGATGACGCGTTAGCTCATCGCTTCGAGGACCATGCCGTCTTGTTCCATTTGGTCGAGACGGGAGAGCAACTTGCGGGTGATTTGCTCAAGCTGATCTTTTTCGCTAGTGCTGAGTGCGGACCAGAGTTGATGCAGGCAGTTATGCTGCGGCGGTAAAACCTCGCGCAAAAACTCGTGACCTTTTTCCGTTAATTGCAGATGCAGACAGCGGCGATCGTTATCGCTTTCACGACGCTCGATCCAACCGCGTTTTTCCAGTTCATCGGCAATACGCGTCGCATTGGTACGGGATGATCCAAGAGCACAACTTAATTCAGAAGGCTGAATACTGTGGTTTTCCTGAGACTCCAGCGTAATCAACGCCATAAACAACGTCTCGTTAATCCCCTGAGCCTTCAGCATTTTATTGCGGTTCTCCAGCAGCTTGCTCTGCATATGCATACAAAGACGGGTCAGAAGGATTTCCTGGTAAGGAAAATCTTCGTGGCGGCTGGCGCGAAATTTTAGCATTTGTTCAATGGGCGTAAACGAACTATCCATTTGGGTATGACCTCATTAATTTCAGCCGATATAGTAACTACAGTGACAAATAAAGTAAATGTATTGTTTTAGAAAAATGATTCTTGTGGGTTATATAATCGCCATCACTTTCCAGGCGAGCCCGTAGGCCAGCGCACTTAGCAGTGTCGGGACGATAATGCTGCGTGTTTTATAGAAACTGGCACCCAGTACCGCAAAGCCGACCAGCGTGGGCACGAAACGACGTGTATCGTGCATCACTTCTGGTGCGGTAGAGACAACCAGCAGAGCACAAATCGAGGCTATGCCAATGGTGTCGAGCAAAATACCCACCGCACCACGTTTGGTTGGGCGGGCATTACCCACACGCAGGCGCAGCGGCAAATAGCGAAAGCAGTAATTAACCGCGCCAACCAGTAACCCAAGCAGCAGAACCTCATAGCTCATCGGGCGCTCCTTGCCAGAATGCCTGAATTAGCGCAGTGAGGCAGCCACAGACAATGCCTGCCAGAATGGCGACGGGGATAGAAAATAGCGTTACGCCCGCAAGGGCGCCGATTAACGCTGCGGTAACGCAAAGGGATTGTTTGCGCTGGAAAGAGGCGAGCAGAAAACTCATAAAGAGCGCCGGTAGCATAAAGCCTAATGCTGCTTCAACGGCTGGATAACCTTGCAGCAAACCGCTGCCGGAGAATGCCCCTATAACCGTACCAAATACCCACGATGACCATGAACTGAAGGCAATGCCAATCATCCAGTTCTCGCTCCAGCGGCGATTATTGCGCACCAGCTTTGCCGTTGCTGCGGCAAAAACTTCATCCGTCAGGCCAAACGCCCACAATGCAGTTTTCGATTTTTGCAGACGCTGAACAATGCGGCTACGCAACGATGGGCCATACAGAACATGGCGAACATCCATTGCCATGACGGTCAGCGCAGCGACCCATAAACTACTCCCGGCTGCCAGCATCGTGGTAATGACGAACTGACTCGCGCCTGCATAAATGATGCAGGAGAAAAAAACGCTTTCGAGAGGAGAGAATCCCAGACGGGTCGCATTCAGACCGAAAGCAAAGGCCACCGGAATATAACTAATAACAATCGGTAAACTGTCTTTGCATCCTTCCATGAAGGTCGCCGAACCAGAAGCAGGCAGAGGAGTAGGGCTTACCATAGAGTGTACGCTTAACGACTGTTAAAATTATAAATAGACTGAATGAATATCTTAACCTTATCAGACTGATGGGCTTCTTAACACCCTTATAAGTGTAAAGCCACGAAAACGGTTGCTGATTGTCTAAATAGCGGCTTCCTGACGATGAAAACCTCGCCACCAGACTAACAGATTAACCAGGGCAATCGTCGCACCAGCCAGACAAACGCCAGCCCAACCGGCATGTTGCCAGGCAGAGGCCGAAATCAGTGAACCGGCGGCACCGCCAATAAAGTAACTGGTCATATAGCCTGCGGTCAGACGATTACGTGCATCAGGATAAATACGATAAATCACGGTTTGATTGGTGATATGCACGCCCTGTACGGTGAGATCCAGTACCAGGATGCCGATAATCAGCGCCAGCACGGAAGTGTGACCAAACCAGATCGCCAGCCATGAGAGCAACAGCAGCAGTAGGCCGAAAGTTGTTGTCAGGTGCGATTGACCCTTATCGGCAAAACCACCTGCCGGACGTGCGCCCAGCGCCCCAGCGGCTCCTGCAAGGCCAAACAGACCAATCGTTCCATCGCTGTAGTTAAAAGGCGGTGCGGCAAGCAAAAAGGCCATTGATGTCCACAGAATGCTGAAGTTAGCAAAGGTCAGGCAGCCCAGCACCGCGCGGGTGCGCAGGATCTTATCGCTGATAAACATGCTGAAAACGGAACCTAACAACTGTGGGTAGTTGAGGTGCGTCTCAGATTTCATCTGCGGCAGGCCGCGCCACAACGCCAGCGCCATTAGCGCCATTAATACTGCTGCGACCCAGAAAACGGTGCGCCAGCCGCCGAGATTTGCCAGCAACCCGGCAACGGTACGCGCCAGCAAAATGCCCAGTAGCAGGCCGCTCATAATAGTGCCAACCACCTTGCCGCGTTTTTCCGGTGAGGCCAGTGTTGCCGCCAGCGGAACCAGAATTTGTGCCACGACCGAGAATAAACCGGTTAATGCCGTACCGAGGATCATCATCGCCAGTGACTGACTGCTGGCAGTGATTAACATGCCACCGGCTGCCAGTAAGGTCATTGAGACGATCAGCCTGCGGCGTTCAAACATATCACCCAGTGGAACTAGAAATAGCAGACCGGCGGCATAACCTAGCTGCGCGGCGGTGACAATAAAGCCCGCCGAACTGGCAGAAAGGGAAAAATTACGCGCGATGGTGTCGAGCAATGGTTGAGCGTAATAGTTGCTGGCGACCGCCAGACCGGTGGCGATCGACATCAGCACGATCAGCGCCGGGCTAAGCTCATGATTGGGTTTAGTCATTATTGTTGTTTATCAGGTGATGATTAGTCTGAAAAGCAATAATAGCGGATGTTTATGGATGTGGGGCGAAAGATTGATTGTTGAAATGTGCGGTGTGGTTTGTAGGCATGATAAGACGCGTCAGCGTCGCATCAGGCATTGTGCACGGAAGGCGGATGCGGCGAAAACGCCTTATCCGCCGTACGCAATGAGTGTGGTTTGTAGGCATGATAAGACGCGCGGCGTCGCATCAGGCATTGTGCACAGAAGGCGGATGCGGTGAAAACGCCTTATCCGCCGTACGCAATGAGTGTGGTGTGTAGGCATGATAAGACGCGCCAGCGTCGCATCAGGCATTGTGCACGGAAGGTGGATGCGGCGAAAACGCCTTATCCGCCCGAATAAAAATTACTTCTGCGCTGCCAGCGCCTCATTCACCCAGCCATCGAACTGCTGCTGGTGGGCTTTGATCCAGCCATCAACGTGACCCTGAATATCGCCTTCTGAGGCTTTGCCGTCATGCATAATGGCGTTCTGGGCGTTAATGTCTGCTACCGGCAACTGCATAATGGCAAACAGTTTCGCTGCCGCCGGGTTTTTCTCGGCCCAGGCTTTGTTGGCAACGATATGCATGGTGCTGACCGGGAAGCCGTAATTTGCACCATTCGGCAGTTTAGTGTCAGCATTTTTATCGCCCGGCAATGCGGAGAACGGCACCTGCAACCAGACCACATCTTTGCCCGGCTTCAGTTCGTTACTCACCCAGTACGGTGTCCAGGTGTAGTAAAACACCGGTTTGCCCTCTTTGTAACGACTGATGGTGTCGGCCATCATCGCCGCATAGTTACCCTGATTATGCGTCACGGTGTTGGTCAGTTCATACGCAGCAAGCTGGTGATTAATGGCACCTTCGCAGCCCCAGCCGGGGTTACAGCCGGTTAAATCCGCTTTGCCATCGCCATTGGTATCAAACAGTTTGGCGATCTTCGGATCTTTCAATTGTGCGATGTTGGTGATTTTGTACTGGTCGGCGGTTTTCTTATCGATCAGGTAACCCTGCGCCGCGCCGTTAACAAATACCCCTTCACGATAAAATTTCTTATCGCCACCGGCAGCTTCGTACATGTTGTCATGCAGCGGCGTCCAGTTCACTGCGGTAAAGGTCGCATCGCCGGAAGCAAGCGAGGTGTAGCCAACGTTGTAATCCACTTCACTGGGTTTATTAACGGTATAACCTAATTTCTCCAGCGCGCGGCTGACCAGCAGCGTCTGGAAAGTTTCTTCAGTGATGGTGCTCTGAACCGGGTTAACGGTAATGCCTTTGCCCGGCAGATCGGCGGCAAAAGTTTGTGTAGAGATAAGCGTGGCAAACGCAGTCGCAAAAAGTACGCTATGTCGCATTGTTATTCCTTTTTTTGGCAGGGTGGTAATGCCCGGCGTCACCGGGCAAGTGCAGAGTTATTTAATGAATGGGCGGGTCAGCAGACCAACAGGGCCAGTGGTGTACCAGCGACGGTTGCCGCGACTGCGTGAGTCGCGCCCAACGGCCTGGGTCAGGCGATCGAGGATAATAGCAAGGATCACAATCCCGACGCCGCCAACGGTGGCAAGCCCCATATCCAGACGACCGATACCGCGCAGAACCATCTGACCCAGCCCACCGACGGCAATCATCGAGGCAATGACCACCATAGAAAGCGCCAGCATCAGCGTCTGGTTGACGCCCGCCATAATGGTCGGCATCGCCAGCGGTAACTGAACTTTGAACAGCATTTGGCGCGGGCTGGCACCGAATGAGCGCGAGGCTTCAATCAGATCCGCCGGAACTTGGTTAATCCCCAGAATAGTCAGACGGATAATCGGCGGCAGAGCAAAGATGATGGTCACCACCACGCCCGGCACGTTGCCGATACCAAACAGCATGACGATTGGCACCAGATAAACAAACGCGGGCGTAGTCTGCATGGCATCAAGCAGTGGACGGATTATTTTCGCTGCTCGCGGACTTCTCGCCAGCCAGATCCCCAGCGGCAGACCAATGACGATACAGAACAGCAGGGCAGTTAATACCAGCGCCAGGGTGACCATTGCTTGCGACCATGCGCCAATCGCGCCGATAGCAATCAGTGAAACTAATGCCGCAACGCCCATACCGACGCCGGAAATCTGCCAGGCGATGAGAGCGAAAACGATAATCGCCACAGGTGCGGGCATACCCAGCAGCAGTTGCTGGAAACCGTTGAGGATGTAATCCACCGGAACACGCACGCCCTGGAAAAGGGGACGGAAATGGGTAACCACCCAGTCGATCCCTTCAGTTACCCAACTGTCGAGTGGGATCAGCGTCTTATGGAACGGATCGAGAATATTAAAATGCTCGACGTTTGGCGCAGGCGTACTGGTCAGCCAGTCAGCGCCACCGCCATCAGTTGGTGCAGGAGCCGGTGTACCCCAGGCGTCTGCGGATTGTGCGGCACTGTCCGCCGCTGGCGTGGTATCCCACGGATTGTTTTGATCAGCCATTGTTTACCCCCTCACGATCTAAAGCGCGCAGCAACATTCCTTTCGAAATGATGCCGACATACTGTTGGTCTTCGTCGACCACGGGCACCGCACAGGGCGCCTGTCCGACATGAGAGAGCAACTCGCTAAGAGGCGTTTGTGCATCGACCGCTAACGGCGCATCAATCAGCGCCGCATCAAGACCTTGCTGCTGCGTTAATGCTGCTTTTAACGAATCGATAGAGACTGCGCCGACAAACTTATTACCGCGTTCGATGACGTAACCATATTCGCGGTCTTCATCCTGCAATAATTTCAGTGCCGAACGCGGGCCGAAACCGGGCGTTTTACGAATTAAGCCATTAGGGCTGCGGCGGGCAATATCTTTTGCGCTGAACACCTGGCTAATATCAACACCACGGAAGAAGGTACGGACATAATCATTCGCCGGATTATTGAGAATTTCATCCGGTGTGCCGACCTGAACGACTTCACCATTTTGCATAATGGCAATTCTGTCGCCAATACGCATAGCTTCGTCGAGATCGTGAGAAATAAATACAATGGTGCGCTGATGTTTTGCCTGTAATTTTACCAGCTCATCCTGCATCTCGGTGCGAATTAGTGGATCGAGCGCCGAGAAGGCTTCGTCCATTAATAAAATATCCGGATTGATGGCTAATGCGCGAGCTAATCCGACACGTTGACGCATCCCGCCCGAGAGTTCGTCCGGGTAGCTGTGGGCATAATTTTCCAGCCCAACCTGACGCAGTGCATCAATCGCTTTTTCCCGGCGTTCTTCGGCGTTAATTCCGGCCAATTCCATACCGAATGCAGTATTGTCCAGCACGGTCATATGTGGCATTAAGGCAAAGGACTGGAAGACCATCGCAATCTTTTTTCTGCGCACCTCACGGAGTTCGGCGTCGGATATTTTGGCAATATCCACACCGTCAATCAGTACTTGTCCACGGGTGGGTTCAATCAGGCGATTGAGAAGGCGTACCATTGTGGATTTACCCGAACCGGATAATCCCATGATGACAAATATCTCGCCTTCTTCAATGGCCAGACTGGCGTCTTTTACGCCAAGCGATAGCCCTGTTTTTTCCAGAATTTGTTCTTTTGAAAGTCCTTGTTCGATATATTTGAAAGCTCTCTGTGGATGCTCCCCAAATATTTTATAAAGATTTTTAATTTCTAATTTAATTGCCATGCAATAGAAAGATTCCTGTTATTTGTTTATGTCGATATATTACCCGATGGAAATAGTCACTTTTTTCTACCCTAACATACTGAGAATCTGAGGCAACCCCTGAGGGCAAATGTGGCATGAATATTGACGTGAGCAAATTGCCGGAATTTCCCGTGATATAAGGGCTGAGGGCAAATCGAGAAAAGTTGATATTTTTTGTTATAGATAGCGAAAAAACGCCTGAATATTGTAGTTTCAGGCGAATAATGCAACAGAGTATCAGTGTAGATCACCACAAAATACTTGTGTGATAAAAAGATACTTAATGGAAATTATTTCCCTGCTGTGGTTGATGATATTTTTTAAAATAACCGTGTCAGAAATTCCAGTCTTCGTCTTCTGTTTCGACTGCTTTTCCCATCACATAAGAGGAGCCAGAACCGGAAAAGAAATCGTGATTTTCATCGGCATTCGGCGAAAGCGCGGCGAGGATTGCCGGATTCACTTCCGCCATTTCTGCCGGGAAAAGCGGTTCGTACCCCAGATTCATCAATGCCTTATTGGCGTTGTAGCAGAGAAACGCTTTTACATCGTCAGCCCACAAGGTTTCGGCGTACAGCTCATCGGTGTATTGCAGTTCGTTGTCGTAGAGTTCCAGCAACAAATCGAAGGCAAAACTCTTTAACTCTTCGCGTTGTGCCTGGGAGGTTTTTTCCATGTTTTTCTGATATTTATAACCGATGTAATAACCGTGCACTGCTTCATCGCGGATAATCAGACGGATCAGGTCTGCGGTATTGGTCAGCTTACCGCGACTGGAAAAATACATCGGCAGCCAGAAGCCGGAGTAGAACAAAAATGATTCCAGAAAGACACTGGCGATTTTCTTTTTCAGCGGATTATCGCCGCGATAATGTTGCTGAATAATCTGTGCTTTTCGCTGCAACGGCGCGTTTTCTTCACTCCAGGCGTAGGCGGCATCGACATCTTTTGTCTGGCACAACGTCGAGAAAATCGAGCTGTAAGAGCGGGCATGAACCGCTTCCATAAAGCTGATATTTGATAATACCGCCTCTTCATGGGGCGTGAGCGCATCGGGCATCAGCGAGGGTGCGCCGATAACATTTTGCAGCGTGTCGAGCAGCGTCAGGCCAGTAAAAACACGCATCGTCAGTTGTTGCTCTACGGCGCTTAATGTCTGCCAGGCGGGGATATCGTTCGACAGCGGCACTTTTTCCGGTAGCCAGAAATTACTGGTCAGGCGATTCCACACCTCCAGATCTTTATCATCAGTAATCTTGTTCCAGTTGATGGCGCTGATACGTGAGAGTTTCATAGATATTCCTTAAAGCCGGACTCATCAGACTCCGATTTTTGGCAATGTGCGCTTTGTTCCTGCCGGATGCGGCGTGAACGCCTTATCCGGCCTACAAAATCTTGCAAATTCAATATATTGCAATTATTTTTCAGTCTCTTAGAGCGCGCAGGAGACGCAGCCTTCAATTTCAGTACCTTCCAGCGCCATCTGACGCAGGCGAATGTAATAGAGCGTTTTGATTCCCTTACGCCAGGCGTAAATCTGCGCTTTGTTGATATCGCGGGTGGTGGCGGTATCGGGGAAAAACAGCGTCAGCGACAGCCCCTGATCGACATGGCGTGTCGCTTCGGCGTAGGTGTCGATAATCTTTTCCGCGCCGATTTCGTAAGCGTCCTGATACAGCGCCAGATTCTCGTTAGTCATAAACGGGGCAGGGTAGTAAACGCGTCCTGTTTTGCCCTCTTTGCGGATCTCCACTTTCGCCACAATCGGATGAATACTCGACGTGGCATGGTTGATATAAGAGATAGAACCGGTTGGCGGCACCGCCTGGAGATTCTGGTTGTATATGCCATAGCGCATCACGTCGTCGCGCAGCTGCGCCCACATCTCACGGGTAGGTAACGTAATACCGCTACGGGCAAACAGTTCGCCAACTTTCGCCGTTTTCGGCTGCCAGTTACCTTGCAGATATTGGCTAAAATATTCACCGCTGGCATAGCGCGACTGTTTGAACCCGGCAAAGGTTTCACCGCGTTCGCGCGCCAGCAACATTGAAGTACGCAGGGCGTGCCAGGTGATGGTGTAGAAATAGAGATTGGTGAAATCCAGAGCTTCCGGTGAACCATAGGCGATGCCTTCCCGCGCCAGATAACCGTGTAAATTCATCTGCCCCAGCCCGATGGCGTGCGAGGCGGCATTTCCGGCCTCAATAGACGGCACGCTGCGGATATGACTCATATCTGACACCGCCGTCAGACCGCGCACGGCTGTTTCTATCGTGCGGGCAAAGTCAGGGGAATCCATGGTGTGGGCAATATTCAACGAACCTAAATTGCAGGAAATATCATGGCCTGTGCGTGCATAGTCGAGATTCTCGTCATACTCTGAGGCGCTGTTAACCTGCAAAATCTCTGAGCAAAGATTGCTCATATTTATGCGTCCGGCAATAGGGTTAGCACGGTTAACCGTGTCTTCATACATGATGTAGGGATAGCCGGATTCAAACTGGATCTCCGCCAGCCGCAGGAAGAAATCACGCGCATTGATATATTTTTTGCGGATGCGTTCGTCGGCAACCAGTTCGTCATAGTGTTCGCTGATGGCAATATCGGCAAACGGCTTGCCGTAAACCCGCTCAACGTCATAAGGCGAAAACAGTGCCATCTGCGCATTCTCTTTCGCCAGATGGAAGGTGATATCCGGGATCACCACGCCCAGCGACAGCGTTTTAATGCGGATTTTTTCGTCGGCATTTTCCCGTTTCGTGTCGAGAAAACGCAGAATATCGGGATGATGAGCATGTAAATAGACTGCACCAGCCCCCTGACGAGCGCCGAGTTGGTTGGCATAGGAAAATGCGTCTTCCAGCATTTTCATCACCGGAATTACGCCAGAAGATTGATTTTCAATACGTTTAATTGGCGCGCCCGCTTCCCGCAGATTCGACAGCAAAAATGCTACGCCGCCGCCGCGTTTCGACAGTTGCAGTGCGGAATTTACCGCCCGACCAATCGACTCCATATTGTCTTCAATACGCAGCAAAAAACAGGAAACCAGTTCGCCGCGCTGCTGTTTACCGCAGTTGAGGAATGTTGGCGTGGCAGGCTGAAAACGTCCAGACAGCATCTCATCAGTCAGTTGCGTCGCCAGTGTTTCATCGCCTTGTGCCAGTGTCAGCGCCACCATCGTTACTCGATCGGCAAAATCTTCCAGATAACGCTTGCCATCGAATGTCTTCAACGTATAGCTGGTGTAAAACTTCCATGCCCCGAGGAATGTCTGGAAACGAAAACCGCTGGCGTGCGCGTGGGCAAACAGCGTAATGACAAAGTCGCGAGAGTAGCGATTAAGGACGCTTGCATCATAGTAACCTTCGTTGATCAGCCAGTTCAGGCGCTGCTGCTGGCTACTGAAGGTCACACTGTTCGGACGCACATGCGTCGCTATAAAGGCGTCAACGGCCTGGCTGTCTTTATCGAACTGAATGCGGCCTGCGCTATCGTAAAGGTTAAGCATCGCATTCAGAGCGTGGTAATCCATCGTTTCCTGCGTCAGGCATTCTGCGGTTGTCGTTGCCAAAATTCGGTTACTCCTTTACGGACGTTTTCGATATCGCTTTGCGTACCCATGAGTTCAAAGCGGTACAGCCACGGCACACCGCATTTCCGGGCAATCACATCTCCGGCGCGACCATACGCCTCACCAAAGTTGCGATTACCCGAAGCAATAACGCCGCGAAGCAACGCCCGGTTATGCTCGTCGTTTAAAAAGCGAATCACCTGTCGTGGCACAGCGCCAGCCGTACCGCCACCGCCGTAAGAGGGCACGATCAGGATGTAAGGCTCGTCTACCTGGATCCGTTCCCGCTCATTGAGTGGAATGCGCACGGCGGGTAGCCCTAAACGTTCGATAAAACGCTGCGTATTTTCGGAGCTGCTGGAGAAGTAGACGAGCTGGCTCATGCACTGGCCGCGTGTGGCGCTGGATGCAGACGGTTGATCATGTCCGGGCGGAAACCAGACCAGCTAAGATCGCCTGCAATCACTACCGGCAACTGACGAAAGCCCTGAGCACGCAACGCTTCCGCCGCTTCAGGAACGCGATCGACATTAATCATTTCAAAATCAAAGCCCCGGTTTTCCATCGCCCGTTTGGTGGCGTGGCACTGAACGCAATCGTTACGAGTGTAAATAGTAATGCGCATGATTCGTATTTCCGTTTAAAATGAAGATACGGCGCGATGATACGCGTCGGGTTGTCTCTCTGTTGATACAGGGATACTAGATGTAGTTGAAAAAAGATTCAACAATACAAGATATGGGAAATTTCGATAAATCTCACCACCGTTGAGTGGCTCAACGGGGTAGGGGGTTTTGTGTTCTATAGCCGGGTGATTACCCGGCATCAGGAAATTACATCCGCATGGAAACGGCCAGGCGGTTAAAGCAATTCATCAGTCCGATGGCAAAAGTCAGGTCGCTGATCTCTGCTGCGCTGAAATATTCAAGCAGAGGTTGATAAACGTCGTCTTCTGCATGGGTTCGGGCAATATCGGTCACCGATTCCGCCCATGCCAGCGCCGCCCGCTCGCGATCGTCAAAATGATGGCTCACCCGCCAGCCTGCAAGAGCGTCCAGCTTGTGCTGTGGCACACCGGATTTGCGTAATGCTTTACTGTGCATCTCCAGACAAAATGCGCAGCCGTTGATTTGCGAGACGCGCAAATAAACTAACTCCATCAGTGTGGTATCCAGCGCACTATTTTCCAGCGCCGTTTTGGCCTGCACCAGCGCGCTATACACTGCCGGGCTAAGTTCGTAGTAAGGCTGACGTAATGTAGTCATACAGTTTCTCCTCTTATTAACGCCCGCAATGTAGCACTATAATGGACTGCTAAAGAGAGCCATAAATTACCTAAAAAAGCAGACCATATGCCGCGCTATCAGGATATCGCCCGTCAGTTAAAAACGGCTATTGAGCAAGGGGAACTGAAACCCGGCGCAAGGCTACCTTCCAGTCGTACCTGGTCGCAGGAGCTGGGCGTGTCTCGATCCACCGTCGAAAATGCTTATGCTGAGCTGGTGGCACAAGGATGGCTGGTACGGCGGGGGCAGGCAGGCACCTTTGTCAGTGAGCAGATACATCCCCAACAATCCGCTGTGGATGTGCTTGCCTTTGCCGGTGAAAGCCAGCAACCGCTGCCATTCCAGATGGGATTACCCGCACTCGATCTCTTTCCGCGTGAGCTGTGGGCGCGGGTGATGGGGCGTCGCCTTCGTACCCAGACGCGCTTTGATTTGGCGTTAGGCGATGTCTGTGGTGAGGTGGCGTTGCGCGAGGCAATTGTTGATTACTTACGCGTCTCACGCGGGATTGAATGCCAGCCAGAACAGGTCTTTATCACTCATGGTTATGCAGCCTCAATGGCCTTAATTCTGCACGCGCTGGCGAAACCGGGAGACAGGATGTGGATGGAAGATCCTGGTTTTCCGCTGATTCGCCCGATTGTTACTCGCCACGGTGTGGAAATTTTACCTGTGCCTGTTGATGACAACGGACTGGATGTCGCAAGCGGAATGCAAAATTATCCTGATGCACGTTTTGCTCTGATAACTCCTGCGCATCAAAGCCCGCTCGGTGTTGCGCTCTCTCTGGCGCGCAGGCATCAGGTGTTGGCGTGGGCAGAGCGTGCGCAGGCGTGGATTATTGAAGACGATTACGACAGTGAATTCCGTTATCACGGTAAGCCATTACCGGCACTGAAAAGCCTCGACGCGCCGCAGCGGGTGATTTATGCCGGAACATTCAGCAAATCGCTATTTCCTGCATTGCGCTGTGCGTGGCTGGTGGTGCCGGTGGAGCAGATTGCACAATTCCGCCAACAGGCGTCACGGGAGCCATGTGCAGTGCCTGTTCTATGGCAGAACACACTGGCAGACTTTCTTCACGAGGGGCATTTCTGGCGGCATCTGAAGAAAATGCGTCAGCACTATGCTCAGCGTAGGCAGTGGATTGAGCAGGCGCTTACGCAACAAGGATTCCAGGTTGTGCCACAAAAAGGGGGCATCCAGATGGTTATCAGCATGGTGGGCGACGATATTGTCCACGCGCGTAAAGCCAATGCTGCTGGCCTTGCGGTACAGGCACTTAGCGACTGGCGTATCTGCTCAAGTGGGGAAGGAGGATTGCTTCTCTCGTTTACCAATATCGTTAGCGAAAGCATGGCGCAGCAGGTGGCACAACAATTACGCGGTGCCTTAAGTTAAAAACCCCGAAGTCAGGCTTCGGGGTCAAAGACGCGTATTTATTATCATTGTTGCATTACGATTTGCGTATGCTTAACAGCGCGCCGATAAAAATACCTACCGCAGCTGCTGTACCCACGCTACACCAGGGTCTTTCACGAACAAAAGAATCTGCGCAGCCAACTGCATCGCGCGCGGCTTGCTGGACGCGAGTACGACCATGCATCCGCGCTCTGGTTTCTTTCAGTAGAGCCTGAGCTTTACTGCGTGCGGCTTCGGCTTCACCTTTTGCGTCGCTGCCCCAGGACCTCAATACAGATTCGAGACTGTCGGCTAATTGATTGACATCATTCTGAATATCCTGCACGCCATCATCGACGTCGTTGCGGTTCGGTCTGTTAAACATATGATCCCCCATTAGAATTCGATGTAATTTTCAGTGTAGACCATAATTTTCTTAACAGAGATTCATCGCGGCTTTATGGACTTTTCTGAAAGCGTTGGGAATGCGCAATCAGGTAAGGTAGGCGCGCAGTAGATAATAACGAGGATAAAATATGTATTTACGACCAGACGAGGTGGCGCGCGTACTTGAGAAAGTCGGTTTTACTGTCGATGTAGTAACCCAGAAAGCATACGGTTACCGCCGTGGGGAACATTATGTCTATGTTAACCGCGAAGCGAGAATGGGACGTACCGCACTGATAATTCATCCAACATTAAAAGAACGTAGTTCCACACTGGCTGAACCTGCTTCCGATATTAAAACTTGCGATCATTACCAGCAATTTCCGCTCTATTTAGCGGGTGAACGTCATGAGCATTACGGTATCCCGCATGGCTTTAGTTCGCGTGTTGCGCTTGAACGTTATTTGCATGGCTTATTTGGCGAAGCCAGTTAAAGACGCGACTGGCGATGCCAGTCGCGAAAAGAAGGGTCAGGCTTTTACCTGCTGGTAGCTGCTCACTTTGAACAAGCGGCGACAGTAATCAAGGAAGTAGCCATAGACCGCCCCCATCAGCATCGAAACAACGATGTTTGAACTGACCGCAGCCATAATCTGGTGCCAGTCTGCGCCTACCACTAATAAGATCGCCATATATACCGGTGACTGGAACGTCACATAAGCCAGAATATCAGCCAGATTTTTTGTCCAACCAGAGTGGCTAACTTTGCGTGCCGCGCGCATAAACAGATCGCGGTACATGCCATATGGCCATGCAATTAAGATATTCACCGGAACGGCCACTAGCCTGGAATAAAAAGACTGTTCGAAGCTCATCCCGGAGAGGAAAACTTCAATACACATGTTCACGACAGTACAATAAACAACCATCGCGAACGTGTCTGCAACTGCATGACGCAAGCGTGACTGCGGTGAGAACATGTTAATGCTCCTTAATAAAAGCGAAATCGGATATGAATGGAAATGGAAGCAGTGCTTTAGACTGCCTGTTTCATTTTTGCATAGCGTATATTGCTGGTTGCTAGTAATCAATTAGTGAAAAATTTTTATTTATTTTGTTTTTGTAGATAAAATGTTCCGCAATGGCGTATTTTTTATACATTATGGATTTTTAAATGCCTTCATGAATAATTTTATTTAAAATCATATCATTACGTGGTTGTTTTGAACTGTGCTGGTGGGGCGGTTAAGAGATGTTAACGCTATAAAGCGTAGACAATCCGGCTTAAGTAGGGGGGTGAGCTCATTTAGCATTTTTAATGACCTGAAGCCACTAATGTCAGCATAAAACTTCAGTTGCTGAAAATTTGTTTTATTCTTTTTTTATGCATTTTTATTCACTTGTCTTTAATCTACATTCGGTGATGATGGCGCAGAGAGCACCCGATTATTCGCAAATGTCTGGAATGATAAGCCAAATGGCTAATATATAAACTGAAAATAATTATTAATTTGTCTGGAAATAACGGTTGAAATAATATCGCACGCGACTGTAAATAGATTAAATTTTGTGGAAATATAATAAGTGATCGCTTACACTACGCGACGAAATACTTTTTTTGTTTTGGCGTTAAAAGGTTTTCTTTATTATGTCCGTAATGTTACAAAGTTTAAATAACATTCGCACCCTCCGTGCGATGGCTCGCGAATTCTCCATTGACGTTCTTGAAGAAATGCTCGAAAAATTCAGGGTTGTCACTAAAGAAAGACGTGAAGAAGAAGAACAGCAGCAGCGTGAACTGGCAGAGCGCCAGGAGAAAATTAGCACCTGGCTGGAGCTGATGAAGGCTGACGGAATTAACCCGGAAGAGTTATTCAGTAATAATTCTGCTGCACCGCGTGCAGGTAAAAAACGCCAGCCGCGTCCGGCGAAATATCAATTCACCGATTTTAATGGTGAAGTCAAAACCTGGACCGGTCAGGGTCGTACACCGAAACCGATCGCTCAGGCACTGGCTGAAGGTAAATCTCTCGACGATTTCCTGATCTAATGACTGCTGCCGGATGCCGCCACTATGGCGCGTCCGGCGTCGCTTCTTACGTTCGCTGATTCCACGGCATCTTATCTAACAACCTTGCCATCCCGCAAAAACCGCTGATACCCGCAAATATTAATCCCGCACCGACAAAGCCGCTTAATAAAAAGAACGCGCTATTCACGGCATAACCCAATACGACGCCGATTAATATTAAGCCACCAGCTGTGATCTGTACCTGACGCATTAATGGTAAAGGCTGTGATTTATTTTCGGCTACCGGCAATCCCGCTTTTTTCCAGCTATCAATTCCGCCTTCCAGTAAAAATATCTCTGCGGGGGCGGCAATCGCTGCTAATTTTTGTGCATTATTACTGGTGCGTTTTCCAGCCTGACAGTGGAATATAATTTGTTCTCTACGTAATTTTTCCGGAAGACCAGCCTGTTCCAGCACGGATAATGGTGCCAGATCCGCTTCAGGAATATGTTCACGAAGATATTCATCGGCATCGCGAATATCGATTAACTTTGCACCGCGTGAGATTAATTCTTGTGCATCATGCGGTGAAATTGTTGTTAAAGCCATTGCTACTCCTTACGGACAATAGACGTTTTTCAGGGTGGCGATAATGGCATTTACCGCCTCATTTTTAATGAAATAAAGAATGCGTTGGGCATCCCGTTGGCTGTCGATAAGCCCTTCGTCACGCATCCGTGCCAGATGCTGTGACGTTGCAGAGGCACTCAGTCCGGTAATACGCGCCAGTTCACCGGCGCTGGTGCCGGGGGAACCGCAAATCATGCACAGAATCAGCAACCGTTTGGGGTGACTCATTGCTTTCAGTAAGGCCGCAGCCTGTTCGGCGCTGGCCTGTAGTTGGGCTAGTTCAGTCATATTTATTTAAGTGTTTTCTAAATTAAGTAAACTCTAAACTAAAAATGCAACGTATACCAGCGTCAGCAGCGTAAATGAGGGTAAAAGCATGGGCTGAAACGGGCAGACTCCGCTAAAATTACTATGCTTAAGAGATAAAATCTCTTTTTAAACAATGATTAATTTTCTTATAGGGAGGAAATATGGGGTTCTGGAGAATCGTCATCACCATCATTTTGCCACCGCTCGGCGTGCTGCTGGGGAAAGGATTTGGTTGGGCATTTATTATTAATATTTTGCTGACACTTCTTGGCTATATCCCTGGTTTAATTCACGCTTTCTGGGTGCAAACCCGCGATTGATCCTGTGCTCATCCTGCGGCGTTAACGCGCCGCGTTCCTCTGCTACACTTTCTGAGTGTTTCCGTTAACGAATGAGGTAATTATGGGTCTGTTCAATTTTGTGAAAGATGCCGGAGAAAAGCTCTGGGACGCGGTTACTGGTCAGCATGATAAAGACGATCAGGCGAAGAAGGTGCAGGAACATCTGAACAAAACCGGTATACCTGATGCCGATAAAGTGAATATTCAGATTGTCGATGGTAAAGCGACGGTTACAGGTGACGGCTTAAGTCAGGAAGCGAAGGAAAAAATCCTTGTTGCAGTGGGGAATATTTCCGGTATTGCCAGTGTTGATGATCAGGTAAAAACGGCGACGCCAGCCACTGCCAGCCAGTTTTATACTGTTAAGTCTGGCGACACCCTGAGTGCCATTTCCAAACAGGTCTACGGTAACGCCAATCTCTACAATAAAATCTTCGAAGCGAATAAACCGATGCTGAAAAGCCCGGATAAAATTTATCCGGGGCAGGTGTTGCGTATTCCTGAAGAGTAGTTAATTGCCAGCCATCGCCTGCTGGATAATCGGAATTGGCGTCAGTAAATGCTGGCGCATTAACTCACTGGCGCGCGCCGTATCTCGCGCCAGCACCGCCGCAGTCAGGGTCTGGTGCTGATCGTGTTTATCTTCCAGCATTTCTACAGAAAGCACCGTTTGCCGCAGCCAGATGAACCGATAGCGCGCCGCCAGATCAAACAAACGCTCGCGCATTTGCAGTAAATAGTGGGAACCGCAGCCCGCCACAATCGCAGTATGAAATGCCTGATGGCGCTGATCCCACTCATCAAGCATTTTCTCGCTGGCGTCAGAGGCTTCAAGTTTACCGAGCAAGTGTGCCTTCGCGAGAACGTCAGCCTCCCACTCATCGCTGCCACGGGCAATTGCCAGACTCACCAGCATCGCTTCCATATTGGCGCGGGCGTCGAAAATATCGAGTAGTTCTTGCTCTGACATAGACGCCACCCGATACCCTTTTTGATTCACCACCGTGACCAGCCGTTCCGCCACCAGTTGCGAAAGGGCTTCCCGCAACGGCCCGACGCCGAGTGCATAACGCGACGTTAGCGAACTCATCCGTAATTTTTCATCCGGCTGAAAATTGCCGCGAATAATATCGTTTTTCAACCAGCGGTAGCCATCCAGAGACGTAATGGTCATGGTGTGACTCCTGAACATTATCAGCGCGTATTATGAACGGGTGTTTTTTGCCACAATATCAGCTTTTTCCAGCGTGCCATAATTGGCACGGTACAGATAATCCCTATCGCTAATAAGCCGGTGGAAATTACCTCGAGTTGTTGCGCCGGGCGGAATAACATCACCACCAATACAAAGGTAATAAAGCCAATCACCAGCCAGGTGAGCCACGGATAAAGCCACATGCGCAGGCGAATTTCGCCGCCTTCCGCCAGCAGGATTTTACGCATCCGCAATTGCGAAACGGCGATGACTAAATAAACCAGCAGGGCAATAGCACCGGAGCTGTCGATCAGGAATTTAAACACTTTCGCAGGAGCGTAATAGTTCACTACCACCGTTAAAAACGCCGCGCCGGTCGAGAGTAATACTGCCACATACGGGGTTTTGCTACGGTTGATTTTGCCCATTACCGCTGGCGCATCCCCGCGACGGCTTAAGGAGTAGAGCATCCTTGACGCGGTATACAGCGCCGAGTTCAGGCAACTGGTCACTGACAGCAAAATAACGCAATCCATAATGAATTTTGCATGTGGAATATTCAGCAGCTCCAGCACGGAACGGTAGGAACCCACGGTTTTCAGTCCTGGCATATTCCACGGTATGAGTGCCACGACGACAAAAATAGAACACAAATAGAAAATGGAGATACGCCAGATAACCGAGTTGGTGGCGCGGACAATATGTTTATCCGGCGTGTCGGATTCTGCTGCGGCAATGGTGACAATTTCCGCGCCCATAAACGAGAACATGGTGATCAGCATCGCGCTTAATACGGCGCCAAAGCCGTTCGGCATAAAGCCGCCGCTATCCCACAATCTTGAAATACCGCTCACTTCGGCATAAGGGTAAAAACCGCTAATTGCTACAGCTCCAAGGAAAATAAACGCCAGAATGGCAATCACTTTGCATATCGCCAGCCAGAATTCAAATTCACCGTAGTTTTTAACGCTTAATAAATTACTGCCGGTTAAGGCGAGGGTGATGACCAGAGAAAATAACCAGATGGGAATGCCGGGAACCCACGAGTGCAGGATCATGGCGGCGATGTTGGCTTCCAGCGGAATGACCAGTACCCAAAACCACCAGTACAGCCAGCCGATGGTATAGCCCGCCCAGCGGCCAATGGCTTTGTCGGCATAGGTGGAAAACGAACCGGTGTCGGGCGTGGCGACCGCCATTTCCGCCAGCATCCGCATAATCATAACCACCAGTAATCCGGCGAACAGATAGGCCAGTAAGACCGCCGGACCCGCTTCGGCGATAGCGACGCTCGAACCGACAAACAGACTTGCGCCGATAACACCGGCAATAGACAACATGGTGACGTGGCGTGATTTCAGCCCGCCGCCTAGCTCATGTGGTTGCGATGATTGCCCCATCCTGAATCCTCTCGAAAGTGTGTCACTTGGGAGAGCGCCCCGACATTTCCCGCGTCGGGTCACGCGTTTAATTGTTATTAATTCTTTTTGCCGGAGAGCGGCTCCGCCTTATCCGGCCGACATAGATTTATTCCTGTTCACGTACGGATTGTCGGATGCGACGTAAACGCCTTATCCGACCTGGATTCCCGTAGGCCGGACAAGACGCGTAAGCGTCGCCTCCGGCATGGGTGCGGTGCTACTGTTTCGCCTCATCAAAACACTGATCGATGATCTCCAGACCCTGACGGATCTGATTATCTTCAATGGTGAGCGGTACAAGGATGCGCAGCACGTTGTAATACGGGCCGCAGGAGAGAAGAATCAGGCCTTTGTCACGGGCGCGCGCCACGATCTCAGCGGTGAGTTTGGCGTTCGGTTTACTGTGATCGCCACCTTCAAACAGCTCGATGGCGATCATCGCTCCCAGACCGCGAACATCGCCGATCTCCGGGTGTTTTTCGGCGATTGCCAACAATCCGTCTTTCAGCTTCTGGCCCAGGTCATTGGCTTTTTGCAGTAGATTTTCCTGCTCAAACACCTTCAACACTTCCAGCGCCGCCACGCAGGCTATCGGGTTACCCGCATAGGTGCCGCCCAGGCCGCCTGGAGCGACGGCATCCATCACTTCCGCGCGCCCGGTGACACCCGCCAGCGGGAAGCCGCCCGCGATGGATTTCGCAAAGGTGGTAAGATCCGGTGCCACGCCCATCTGCTCCATCGCAAACAGCGTGCCGGTACGCCCCGCGCCGCTCTGCACTTCATCGGCAATCAGCATGATCCCGTGCTCGTCACACAGCGCGCGTAAACGCTGCATAAAGGCTGGCGTCGCGGCGTAGAAACCGCCTTCGCCCTGAACCGGCTCAATCACGATGGCGGCGATATCTTCCGGCGCGGCGTCATTTTTGAAGATCCGGTGGATGCTGGCGATAGCGTCATCCTCGCTTATGTCGTGCAGCGGGCAAGGATAAAGCGCGCGATAAATATGGCCCGGCATCAGCCCCATGCCCGCAGAGTACGGATTCACCTTGCCGGTCAGCGCCAGCGTGTAATGCGTGCGCCCGTGATACGCGCCGCTAAAAGCGATGGTGCCGCTACGTTTGGTGGCGGCGCGGGCGATTTTCACCGCGTTTTCCACCGCTTCGGAACCGGTCGTAACCAGCAGCGTTTTCTTGGCAAAATCGCCCGGCACCTTCTGATTCATTATTTCGCACAACTCCAGATACGGCTCGTAGGCCAGCACCTGGAAGCAGGTGTGCGACAGTTTTTTCAACTGCGCTTCCACCGCAGCAACCACTTTCGGATGCAGGTGTCCGGTGTTGAGCACCGCAATCCCGCCCGCGAAATCAAGATACTCACGGCCTTCAACGTCCCACACCCGGCAGTTTTCCGCGCGGTCAGCGAAAATCGGGTGGATCTGCCCAACGCCACGAGGAACTGCCTGACTGCGGCGCTGCATTAACTCTTTATTGCTGCTCATTCGCGTTCTCCAGTTAAAGACCGATGCACATATATTTGATTTCTAAGTAATCTTCGATGCCATACTTCGACCCTTCACGACCCAGTCCCGAGGCTTTGATTCCGCCGAACGGGGCGACTTCATTGGAAATAATGCCGGTATTGATGCCGACGATGCCGTATTCCAGCGCCTCGCCCACGCGGAAGACGCGGCTTAAATCGCGGGCGTAGAAATAGGCGGCAAGACCAAACTCGGTGTCATTGGCTTGTGCAATCACGTCGGCTTCATCTTTAAAGCGGAACAGCGGGGCGAGGGGGCCGAACGTCTCTTCTTTCGACACTTTGGCGTTGGCCGGCACGTCCACCAGGATGGTCGGCTGGAAGAAGTTGCCGCCGCGCTCGTGCGCTTTACCGCCGCAAACCACGCGCGCGCCTTTCTCCAGCGCATCGGCAATATGCTCTTCCACTTTTGCTACCGCTTTTTCATCAATCAGCGGTCCGATGGTGACGCCTTTCTCCAGCCCGTCGCCGATGTGCAGTTTGCTCACCGCCTGCTGCAATTTTTCAGCAAAGCGGTCATATACGCCGTCCTGCACATACAGGCGGTTGGCGCAGACGCAGGTTTGCCCGGCGTTGCGGAATTTTGAGGCCAGCGCGCCTTCCACGGCTTTGTCGAGATCGGCATCGTCAAAGACGATAAACGGTGCGTTGCCGCCCAGCTCCAGCGACACTTTTTTGATGTCTTTCGCGCACTGTTCCATTAACTGGCGGCCAATTTCGGTCGAGCCGGTAAACGACAGCTTGCGCACCAGCGGATTGCTGGTCAGTTCGTTACCGACCGCCCCCGCCGAGCCAGTGACGACGTTAAATACGCCAGCCGGAACGCCCGCGCGGATCGCCAGCTCCGCCAGCGCCAGCGCAGAGAACGGTGTTTGACTCGCAGGTTTCAGCACCATGGTGCAGCCTGCCGCCAGCGCCGGGCCAGCTTTACGGGTAATCATCGCCGCCGGGAAGTTCCACGGGGTAATGGCGGCGGTCACGCCAATCGGCTGCTTGATAACAATCAGGCGCTTATCGGCCTGATGACCGGGGATAGTGTCGCCATAAATGCGTTTACCTTCTTCGGCAAACCACTCAATAAAGGAGGCAGCGTAGCTGATTTCGCCTTTCGCTTCAGTCAGCGGTTTGCCCTGTTCGAGGGTCATCAGGCGCGCTAAATCGTCCTGATGCTCCATCATCAAATTGAACCAGTTACGCAGAATGGTGGCGCGTTCTTTGGCGGTGAGCGCACGCCAGGCGGGCAGGGCGCGGTTGGCGGCGTCGATAGCGGCGCGGGTTTCATCTGCGCCCATTTTCGGCACGCTACCCAGCTTGTCGCCGTTCGCCGGATTGGTGACGTCGATGACTTCACCATTGTTGGCGTCCAGCCATTCCCCGTTAATCAACGCCTGCTGGCGGAATAAGTTACTGTCGTTAAGTTTCATCGTTACGTCCTGTTTTCAAAGGTTATTGATTAAATGCGGCGTGTAAGGCATCCACACTACGTGCCGCTCGCAGCGTGCGTCCGGGGTTACTCTGGCTTGCCAACAGCGTTTGTACCTTGCTGACAATATGCGCACCAATAGGAATTGCTGATGTCGCTGCCGGGGAGGGCGCATTGCAGGTGTGGATCGTGCGCGGGGTGGTGACAAACAGAAAATCGTCAATCAGCTTGCCGTCCGGCGATACTGCCTGCGCCCGCACACCGGCGGGCCAGGGCTGGAGATCGCTTAACGAAAGCCGGGGACAATACTTTTGCACCAGCCGCAGATAGCCGCTTTTGCACAGCGAGTTTTTCATCTCGCCCAGTCCTGAGCGTAGATGGTTTTGCAGCACCCGGCGAATCCCCGACGAGCCCAAAATCTCCAGCGTGTCGCTAAATGAGAAGTCACGCTTGCGATAGCCTTCGCGTTTGAAAGCCAGCACCGCGTTTGGCCCAACGGTGACGCTGCCGTCGATCATCCGGGTGAGATGAACGCCCAAAAAGGGCATTGCCGGGTCGGGAATGGGGTAAATCAGGTGGTTAACAATCTGATTATGCTCCGGCGCAAGGCGGAAATACTCGCCACGGAACGGGCAGATGATAAAGCCCGGTTCGAGGCCGAGCATTTTCACCAGCCGGTCAGCCATCAGACCAGAACAGCTAATCAGCGTCGACGCTTCATACTCGCCGCCCTGACGGGTGCGGACAACCACGCCGTTTTTATGCTCACTGAGGCCGCTAACTTCGGCGTTATAAATAATCTCGCCGCCTCTGGCCTGGAAGATTTTTGCCATCGCTGCCGTGACGTCGCGGTAGCTGACAATGCCGCTGGACGGCACAAAAATACCGCCGAGCCCGGTGATATTCGGTTCACGCTCGCGCAGCTCGTCGGCGTTTAACCACTCGCGTTCAATCCCGTTCGCCGCTGTGCGTTCCCATAACGCGCGCATCCGCTCCATTTCGAGTGCGGATGTGGCGACCAGCATCTTGCCGCAGTTGTCGTAGCGGATGTCGTTTTGATCGCAAAAGGCTTTGGTGGCGCGGTTCCCCGCCAGGCAAAACTGCGCCTTCAGGCTGCCGGGCGTGTAATAGACACCGGCATGGATCACGCCGCTATTGTGGCCCGTCTGATGACAGGCCGGGCCGGACTCTTTTTCCAGCAACGCAATGCGGGCGTCCGGATAAACATCAATCAGTTGCATGGCGGTCGACATGCCGATGATGCCGCCGCCAATAATCACAAAATCATACATCCGCTCAATTCCTTTGCGTTTACTGATGCGTCTGGTAGTGGTTAGTGGCGTAAGCGAAATAGCCGCGCTGGCGCATCAGTTCACGACGCAGATCCGGATGTGCGGTAAAGCGGTCGCGACCGTGCAGCCAGAACAGATTGTTAATCAACAGGAATTTGCCAACGGGAACCGGCACAGACAGGATGCCTTTGCTGGTTTCAATGGCGTCCGAAAGCTCGCTCAACCACACGCCTTCTTCAAAATCTTTTGGCTGGACGAACTGGTCGATATAGCGCATCACCGGGCGACCCTGCTGATCGACGTCGAACACAGGATGGAAGACATCTTTACTGACGTTTTTACTCGGCGGCGCGGCAAAGCGCATCGGGCGACGCGCCAGCGGATGGCGGAAATAGTGGTCCAGATGTTCCCAGTCATCGAGATGCAGCAGCAGCGAGTTTCCGCCCTGCATGTTCTGTTCGTCGATTTTCATCATCAGCACGTAGTCGGTGATCTCTTCGACGTAGGTGCCGTCGTTGTGCAGTTCCATCACACGGTGTGGTTGACGCAGATAGCTGTCTGAGTTATCGACATTTTTCACCACAAAACGCGCGTAATACTGACCGCTCATGGCATCGAAATTGGAACGACCAATCAGATGCGCCACCGCCGTTGCCAGCTTCACCATCTCGTCCGCCTGCTTCACATCATCGACACCCACGGCGTTGATTAGCAGTGCACCTTCAGCACGGTTTAGTAGCGTCTTCAACAGCAGTGGTTGCAGCTGATTTGCACACAAGTCGTCAAGAATTTTGCCCACACGGAAACGCAGGAAAGATTTGTACTCCAGCGCCTGCACGGGCCATTCGGCAACCTGTTCGAGGAACTGTTTGGTCGTCTGTTCGGTGAAGGTGAGTTCCAGAAGACGCGGGGATTGCGCCGACGGGGTGAGGGTGAATCCGCTATAGTCCTGGCCTGAATCGACAGCGTTTGTGTGTACGGCGGTCAGTGCATTCATCAGAAGCGATCCTCTTATGAGATGTAGGGTGACATGGCGATGCTCATTTCGTAGCCATAATCTAAAAATATCTACATTTCTGAAAAATGCGCACAAAAGTGACATATTGTTTTCTTATTGTGATCGAAAACAACAAATAGTTAACATTTGGTTTGGTGAGTACCTTCAATGGGCTAAAAAATTCGGATTTAAGTCAGGAATGTATTAATGCAATTCAGTACGGGGCACAGAGAATACAGCCAGATATTTGTTACATTGGCGATGGTTTTCTCTCTATTGAAAAAGGAGAAGGAAGACTGTGATTGTAAAACAGAAGAGTAATACGGGGTCGTTAAATCCGTCGCCATTTTGCCGCCACAACCAAAGAAAAAGGGGCTACGTTTTCACGTAACCCCTTGATTTATTTGGTGGGCTGGCGTCCCTGTGCTTTTAATTATAGTGTATTGATATTTAATATTTTTGTTTAAATTAATTTCGTTATGGGTTCCAAAAAGGAACCATAAAGTAGAACCACAGAACCTCGCATGGTTCCAACATGCCTAGCGACTTCAAAATAACACGCTCTATGGCAAACTAAATGTAAGTGTGGCTGGATATTTAGCGTCTGATTACTGAGAGGGTCAATAAAAACTGCTCTATCTCAAATACTGTAGTGGCCCATAAACTTGTCCGCTTGAGTCGATGGTGTACCTCGTCCGTTCAGGCCCGGAGTGGCCAATTAGCAGAGTATTCATGTCTGCTATGAGCGAGGATCGGACGTAAAACAACTGTAAAAAACTATTTAACTCAGGCAGACATGTCAAGATTCAGTGAAAATGTCTAATCACTGGTTTGTTAGAAATGCCCGTATGTTGAAAAGGCTGCTGCAAAAAAGTCTCTCGCAGCGGCCTCTTTAATATAACGTCATTGTGTGCATCATCTTTAATTATGGGTTTAACTCAAACTGTTCCCCGTTTATTAATTTTCGCAATAAGTCAAGTGCCTCAGATGAGTATTTTCCGACACCACTTTTCCCAGATTTAATGAAAACATGATAATTGTTGTCTGATGCTTTAATGTTGAAGTCGGTAAGTTTTCTTAATTTTTCGAATTCTTGATTAACATAGTGCCACGATCCCATGTCGAGAATCCTTGCCAGATCAGACATTGTATATGGGAAACTAGCATTTAGTGCCTGCCCATTATTGAGTTCAGCGATACCATACATTTTTGCTAATGCATCATCATGCTCTGCAATATTGCGGAACATCTCAAAATCGTATGGAAGTTCTTGTTTAACAAGGGATTCTGATGCGAATGTGTACGTTCTGGCTAGAAATGCACGCACAAGTTTTGGATTAACGCTAATTTCCGGTGTATTAGATGATAACGCATCAAAAATCCAACCAAAATTATTTGCGTATATTACCTTGATTCGAACGCTTTTATTCTCACCAACACCGATTAGCAATTCCTTTTGATGAGAACCAGTGGCCTCACAGTCCTTACTGAAGGAGACAAGATAAATATTTGGAATCAATGCATTATTGGGAGCGATGATTTCATCTATATCAGAGAGAATTGCCTTTATGTTTTCATCATTGATACTGTACCCAAAGAAAAACAAGGGGTGTTCAGCAAAATATGTTAGCAACTTAGCACTGATATATTTCTTACGTTTATAGAAATCAACATAATCTTCATTTGTAATAACAATACTTTCAACTTCATGACTGCTACCATGAATTTTCATGATTTCGCCATAAGATGAATAATTCACTTTAACAACGTTATGACCAACTATTGCCTGATAATTGTCAAATATTTTTTCTAATGTGTCGTCATAATTTGTTGTGATTATTGCATGAGGTTTTACTTTCCTTAATTTCTGAACTTCCTCTGTATATTCCATGTTCGAGAAATCAACGGAGTTTGATAATTCATTCAGAATGGATGCAATTTCATGCTTAATATAAATATCTTTTGGAGTCGTTCCTTCAAAGTATGTCTCTGGATAGCGATCCTTGCCATCATCCCAAGCCCATTCAGCATAGAAGTCACAAAAATCGCTAGCAATCAAAGGTTTGTTATCACCCTTTGTTTGGCTGTAGTAACCATAAGGGCGTTTGATCAAGGGGCATATTTCCGCTAGTTGCTTTAATAGACCTTCCCAGTCAGGCGCTTTTATATATCGTTGTGAAATACCTGCACCCATGAATAAAATGGGTTGGACTTGTAAGTTTTCAAGGCAAGATTTAACATCTTCGATTATTTCTTCTTGATATTCCGTAAAGTCCATATAGTTACCTCAGGGATAGGTGATTGCTATGTGATGCACCGCGAAACGGTTCGGGGCTTTGTGACACCCAAACTTTACCCCGGTTTCCCAGCGTTTCCTTTGTATATAATATCATTGAAGTTAATTGCGTTTCTCAGAAATCTTCTTAGGATGTGATTGCAATAACGGCAACACAGCGCACACATCGCGGCTGATCAGTGAGTATGAAGTGGTTTACTGAATTTGGCCGCCTGAATCGAGAGACAAAATGTCCGCTCCTGGCACTAAGCAGAAGTTCCCGAACAACGTAAGCTGGCATATGCCCTCGTTCCTCCGTGGGGACTATCGATCTATTTGCCGGTTGTGTTTAAGCAATATCGCCAGCGGCGTGAGCTCTCAGTGCATTCAATCAAGCTCACAAATCACACAGTCTTTACTTTTTTTAGATTCCCTAATGGTTTCGCGTCATAGCCTCAGCCAGATAAACCTGAGCTGCTTTAGGGGTATATGCCTTTCCGAGCATAAAGGATACTGTTTCTATGAAAACTGATCGCGAGAGCACGATTAGGAGATCAGAACCTGATTTGACATTGATACTGGCTATCAGCGATGGGCAGTTCTCGAATACATCTGACAATCATTTACCTCATTAAGTTTTATTTCCAGAAGTGCCGTGATCCAGCACGAGTGCTGATAATCAATATCACTTGGGTAATGATTGACAAGTTCACTAAACAACGAGCAGATATTTTAAAATTGCCTGCAGCTTCCACATCACCAGGCAGAGGCGTCAGACCCTTAGCACCATACGATTCATAGAGTAATTCCCAATATAGTTGATGCTGAATTTCTTTGTTCATGTTGAGGCAGTATATTGAAACAATGAGAATGAATCACACATATAAGCTCTCACAATCTTCCGCCGTTTTTGACTGTTGCAGATATACTTTTAGCAGGTTTTAAATGCCTGGAGATTTCTTTCTGTTCTCGACGGATTTTGGGTGATGCTGCCAACTT
>NZ_PZKQ01000072.1:0-37730 GCF_003046645.1 Escherichia sp. MOD1-EC6475
AAGTTGGAGTCATTACCCAGCTCAGTATGAGCCGCCAGTAAGTGATAATATATGATAAGTGCAAATCGTCCGATAATTAACCTCGACCTCGATCTGCTGAGAACATTTGTTGCTGTTGCCGATCTGAACACTTTTGCTGCTGCAGCTGCCGCTGTGTGTCGTACTCAGTCCGCTGTTAGCCAGCAAATGCAACGTCTGGAACAACTCGTTGGGAAAGAACTGTTCGCTCGGCATGGTCGCAACAAACTGTTAACTGAACATGGCATTCAGCTTCTTGGTTACGCCAGGAAAATCCTGCGTTTTAATGATGAGGCTTGCTCATCATTGATGTTCAGTAATCTTCAGGGCGTGTTAACTATCGGTGCTTCAGATGAATCTGCTGATACGATCTTACCTTTCCTGCTTAATCGCGTAAGTTCGGTTTATCCGAAACTTGCGCTGGATGTCCGCGTTAAACGCAATGCCTATATGGCAGAAATGCTGAAGTCCCAGGAAGTGGATTTAATGGTTACCACTCATCGTCCTGATACCTTTAAGGCGTTGAACCTGCGTACTTCGCCAACGCACTGGTATTGCGCTGCGGAATATGTGTTGCAAAAAGGCGAGCCGATCCCACTTGTGCTACTGGATGACCCTAGTCCGTTCCGTGACATGGTTCTGGCAACGCTCAATAAAGCGGAGATTCCATGGCGCCTGGCGTATGTTGCCTCCACATTACCGGCTGTTCGTGCTGCAGTAAAAGCGGGTCTTGGCGTGACAGCAAGACCGGTTGAGATGATGAGTCCGGATCTGCGCGTTTTGAGCGCGGTAGACGGTTTACCTCCACTCCCAGATACCGAATATTTGCTGTGCTATGATCCGTCCAGCAATAATGAGTTGGCGCAGGTGATATACCAGGCAATGGAGAGTTATCACAACCCATGGCAATACAGCCCGCTGACTCCCCAGGAGGGGGACGATTCCCTGTTGATAGAAGGGGATTACGAATAATCGTCTGGCAATAACAATTTCTGATGATAAGTTTGTAAAAATAAGCCACTGGTGATTAATAAAACGCCAGTGGCTTTTTTTACAATAAATCCTTAAGAATTTTCCTCACGGCGAACAAAAGTGTTCATTTTTCAATCATCAGCCATTCTCCACGCTTACGAACAAAAAATCGCCTGAAAAAAATCTCCTGCTACAATGATGTTAAAAAATACGTAAAATTATTGCTGTGTTTTTGTTATGGATTAACAAAAGCGTGTCACAGATCAAGAAAATACTCTCTTTTGGGGGGAGGAATCGACACAAATTCCTGTCAAAATAGACCCGTATTTTTTCCATTGCTTCACAACGGACACGATTCAACAACATCTAATTTTCCTGGAGTTGTCAACAATCTGGGGCTATAGGGCATTAAATGCAAAAGTTGTTGATATCATGTAAATTAATGTGAAGAAACCTTTGTTAAAGTTGACAAAAGGTTATAGAAAGGAGTAAAAGACCACATCAATTAGCTGTATAAAATAGTTTCTACAGTGATTGTAAGGTTTTTTTTATTCCTCCCCATGAATCGATGTGGCGTCCATCTGCCGTGAAGAGCAGTGAGTCTGGCGCTACTTTTGATGAGTAAGCAATGAGTATGTCAACATCCACTGAAGTCATCGCTCATCACTGGGCATTCGCTATCTTTCTTATCGTTGCCATTGGCCTGTGTTGCCTGATGCTGGTAGGCGGTTGGTTTTTAGGCGGTCGCGCACGCGCGAGGTCGAAAAACGTGCCGTTTGAATCAGGTATCGACTCGGTCGGCTCCGCCCGCTTACGCCTGTCTGCCAAGTTTTATCTGGTGGCCATGTTCTTCGTTATCTTCGACGTTGAGGCGCTGTATCTGTTCGCATGGTCAACTTCCATTCGCGAAAGCGGCTGGATTGGCTTTGTAGAAGCGGCAATTTTTATTTTTGTGTTACTGGCTGGTCTGGTTTATCTGGTGCGTATTGGCGCGCTGGACTGGACGCCCGCGCGTTCTCGCCGCGAGCGTATGAACCCGGAAACGAACAGTATCGCTAATCGTCAACGCTAACCGCGAGGCATTAAGATGGATTATACGCTCACCCGCATAGATCCCAACGGTGAGAACGACCGTTACCCCCTGCAAAAGCAGGAGATCGTAACCGACCCTCTGGAGCAAGAAGTTAACAAAAACGTGTTTATGGGCAAGCTCAATGACATGGTTAACTGGGGTCGTAAAAACTCAATTTGGCCGTATAACTTCGGTCTTTCCTGCTGTTACGTTGAGATGGTGACCTCATTTACTGCGGTGCATGACGTGGCGCGTTTTGGCGCAGAAGTATTGCGTGCTTCGCCGCGTCAGGCTGACCTGATGGTGGTAGCAGGAACCTGCTTTACCAAAATGGCACCGGTTATTCAGCGTCTGTATGACCAGATGCTGGAGCCGAAATGGGTTATCTCCATGGGAGCCTGTGCCAACTCTGGCGGTATGTACGACATTTATTCCGTTGTACAGGGCGTTGATAAATTCATTCCGGTTGATGTGTATATCCCGGGGTGTCCGCCGCGTCCGGAAGCGTATATGCAGGCACTGATGCTGTTGCAGGAATCTATTGGTAAAGAACGTCGCCCGCTCTCCTGGGTCGTTGGCGATCAGGGCGTTTATCGCGCCAATATGCAATCAGAGCGCGAACGCAAGCGCGGTGAACGCATTGCCGTTACCAACCTGCGCACCCCTGACGAGATTTAATTTGCGCCTGTCGGCAAAGGTATTTTTCTTCGCTTATTCCTAAATCTATTGCGCGAAGCCACGCCGACAGTCACCACGGACCATATGCAATGGTGAACAATATGACCGACTTAACCGCGCAAGAACCCGCCTGGCAGACCCGCGATCATCTTGATGATCCGGTGATAGGCGAACTGCGCAACCGTTTTGGGCCGGATGCCTTTACTGTTCAGGCGACTCGCACCGGGGTTCCCGTTGTGTGGATCAAGCGTGAACAATTACTGGAAGTTGGCGATTTCTTAAAGAAACTGCCGAAACCTTACGTCATGCTGTTTGATTTACACGGCATGGACGAACGTCTGCGCACCCACCGCGAAGGGCTACCTGCTGCGGATTTTTCTGTTTTCTACCATCTGATTTCCATCGATCGTAACCGCGACATCATGCTGAAGGTGGCGCTGGCTGAAAACGACCTGCACGTACCGACCTTTACCAAATTGTTCCCGAACGCTAACTGGTATGAGCGTGAAACCTGGGATCTGTTTGGCATTACTTTCGACGGTCACCCGAACCTGCGCCGCATCATGATGCCGCAAACCTGGAAAGGTCACCCGCTGCGTAAAGATTACCCGGCGCGCGCAACCGAATTCTCGCCGTTTGAGCTGACCAAAGCCAAACAGGATCTGGAGATGGAAGCCCTGACCTTCAAACCGGAAGAGTGGGGGATGAAGCGCGGCACCGAAAACGAGGACTTCATGTTCCTCAACCTCGGTCCGAACCACCCGTCGGCACACGGGGCTTTCCGTATCGTTTTGCAACTCGACGGCGAAGAGATTGTCGACTGCGTACCAGACATCGGCTACCACCACCGTGGCGCGGAGAAAATGGGCGAACGCCAGTCATGGCACAGCTACATTCCGTATACCGACCGTATCGAATACCTCGGCGGCTGCGTTAACGAAATGCCTTATGTGCTGGCGGTAGAGAAACTGGCCGGAATTACCGTGCCGGATCGCGTTAACGTGATTCGCGTAATGCTTTCCGAACTGTTCCGTATCAATAGCCACCTGCTGTACATCTCGACCTTTATTCAGGACGTCGGCGCAATGACGCCAGTATTCTTCGCCTTTACCGATCGTCAGAAAATTTACGATCTGGTGGAAGCAATCACTGGTTTCCGTATGCACCCGGCGTGGTTCCGTATTGGCGGCGTAGCGCACGACCTGCCACGTGGCTGGGATCGTCTGCTGCGTGAGTTCCTCGGCTGGATGCCGAAACGTCTGGCGTCTTACGAGAAAGCGGCGCTGCAAAACACCATTCTGAAAGGCCGTTCCCAGGGCGTTGCCGCCTACGGTGCGAAAGAGGCGCTGGAGTGGGGCACCACCGGTGCTGGCCTGCGAGCCACCGGGATCGACTTCGACGTGCGTAAGGCGCGTCCTTATTCTGGCTATGAAAACTTCGACTTTGAAATCCCGGTGGGTGGTGGCGTTTCTGACTGCTACACCCGCGTAATGCTGAAAGTGGAAGAGCTGCGCCAGAGCCTGCGCATTCTTGAGCAATGCCTCAACAACATGCCGGAAGGCCCGTTCAAAGCGGATCACCCGCTGACTACGCCGCCGCCGAAAGAGCGCACGCTGCAACATATCGAAACCCTGATCACCCACTTCCTGCAAGTGTCGTGGGGGCCGGTGATGCCTGCCAATGAATCCTTCCAGATGATTGAGGCGACCAAAGGGATCAACAGTTACTACCTGACCAGCGACGGCAGCACCATGAGTTATCGCACCCGTATCCGCACGCCGAGTTATGCGCACTTGCAGCAAATTCCGGCGGCGATCCGTGGCAGCCTGGTGTCTGACCTGATTGTTTATCTGGGCAGTATCGATTTTGTTATGTCAGATGTGGACCGCTAATTATGCACGAGAATCAACAACCACAAACCGAGGCTTTTGAGCTGAGTGCGGCAGAGCGTGAAGCGATTGAGCACGAGATGCACCACTACGAAGACCCGCGTGCGGCGTCCATTGAAGCCCTGAAGATCGTTCAGAAGCAGCGTGGCTGGGTGCCGGACGGTGCGATCCACGCGATCGCTGACGTTCTGGGTATTCCGGCGAGCGATGTCGAAGGCGTGGCAACATTCTACAGCCAGATCTTCCGCCAGCCAGTTGGTCGCCATGTGATCCGTTATTGCGACAGCGTGGTCTGTCACATCAACGGTTACCAGGGCATTCAGGCGGCGCTGGAGAAAAAACTGAACATCAAACCAGGGCAAACGACGTTTGACGGTCGCTTTACGCTGCTGCCAACCTGCTGCCTGGGGAACTGTGATAAAGGGCCGAACATGATGATCGATGATGACACTCACGCGCATCTGACCCCGGAAGCGATCCCTGAACTGCTGGAGCGGTATAAATGAAAAACATTATCCGTACTCCCGAAACGCATCCGCTGACCTGGCGTCTGCGTGATGATAAACAGCCAGTGTGGCTGGATGAATACCGCAGCAAAAACGGTTACGAAGGGGCACGTAAGGCGCTGACCGGACTTTCTCCGGACGAAATCGTTAATCAGGTAAAAGACTCCGGCCTGAAAGGGCGCGGCGGTGCAGGCTTTTCTACTGGCCTGAAGTGGAGCCTGATGCCGAAAGACGAATCCATGAACATCCGTTACCTGCTGTGTAACGCCGATGAAATGGAGCCGGGCACCTATAAAGACCGCCTGCTGATGGAACAACTGCCGCACCTGCTGGTGGAAGGTATGCTCATCTCCGCGTTTGCGCTGAAAGCTTACCGTGGCTACATCTTCCTGCGTGGCGAATATATTGAAGCGGCAGTGAATCTGCGCCGTGCCATTGCTGAAGCGACCGAAGCGGGTCTGCTTGGCAAAAACATTATGGGAACAGGTTTTGATTTTGAACTGTTTGTCCATACCGGGGCAGGGCGCTACATCTGCGGTGAAGAAACAGCGTTAATCAACTCCCTGGAAGGGCGTCGCGCTAACCCGCGTTCAAAACCGCCATTCCCGGCAACCTCCGGCGCATGGGGTAAACCGACCTGCGTCAACAACGTCGAAACCCTGTGTAACGTTCCGGCAATCCTTGCTAACGGCGTGGAGTGGTATCAGAACATCTCGAAAAGCAAAGATGCTGGCACCAAGCTGATGGGCTTCTCCGGTCGGGTGAAAAATCCGGGTCTGTGGGAACTGCCGTTCGGCACTACCGCACGCGAGATCCTCGAAGATTACGCCGGTGGTATGCGTGACGGCCTGAAATTCAAAGCCTGGCAGCCAGGCGGCGCGGGCACCGACTTCCTGACCGAAGCGCACCTTGACCTGCCGATGGAATTCGAAAGTATCGGTAAAGCGGGCAGCCGTCTGGGTACGGCGCTGGCGATGGCGGTTGACCATGAGATCAACATGGTATCGCTGGTGCGTAACCTGGAAGAGTTTTTCGCCCGTGAATCCTGCGGCTGGTGTACACCGTGCCGTGACGGTCTACCGTGGAGCGTGAAAATTCTGCGTGCGCTGGAGCGGGGTGAAGGTCAGCCGGGCGATATCGAAACACTTGAGCAACTGTGTCGATTCTTAGGCCCGGGTAAAACCTTCTGTGCCCACGCACCTGGTGCGGTGGAGCCGTTACAGAGCGCCATCAAATATTTCCGCGAAGAATTTGAAGCGGGAATCAAACAGCCGTTCAGCAATACCCATTTGATTAATGGGATTCAGCCGAACCTGCTGAAAGAACGCTGGTAACCGAATTTCGATTAACGCTCAGTCTCTGACTGAGAAAACTGGAAGCATGCTAATGGCTACAATTCATGTAGACGGCAAAGAATACGAGGTCAACGGAGCGGACAACCTGCTGGAAGCTTGTCTGTCTCTGGGTCTCGATATTCCTTACTTTTGCTGGCATCCGGCGCTGGGAAGCGTCGGTGCTTGCCGCCAGTGTGCGGTGAAGCAATACCAAAACGCGGAAGACACGCGTGGTCGCCTGGTGATGTCCTGTATGACACCGGCTTCCGATGGCACCTTTATTTCCATTGACGACGAAGAAGCGAAACAGTTCCGTGAAAGTGTGGTCGAGTGGTTAATGACTAACCACCCGCACGACTGTCCGGTATGTGAAGAAGGCGGTAACTGCCACCTTCAGGATATGACCGTGATGACCGGGCATACCTTCCGTCGCTACCGTTTCACCAAACGTACCCACCGCAATCAGGATCTGGGGCCGTTCATCTCTCATGAAATGAACCGCTGCATCGCCTGTTACCGCTGTGTGCGTTACTACAAAGATTACGCTGACGGTACGGATCTGGGCGTTTATGGCGCGCACGACAACGTCTACTTCGGTCGCCCGGAAGATGGCACCCTGGAAAGCGAATTTTCCGGTAACCTGGTCGAAATTTGCCCGACCGGCGTATTTACCGACAAAACGCACTCCGAGCGTTACAACCGTAAATGGGATATGCAGTTTGCGCCGAGCATCTGCCAGCAATGTTCCATCGGCTGTAACATCAGCCCTGGTGAACGTTACGGCGAACTGCGTCGTATCGAAAACCGTTACAACGGTACGGTAAACCACTACTTCCTCTGCGACCGTGGTCGTTTCGGTTACGGCTACGTCAACCTGAAAGATCGTCCGCGTCAGCCGGTACAGCGTCGTGGCGATGATTTCATTACCCTCAACGCCGAACAGGCAATGCAGGGCGCAGCAGATATTCTGCGTCAGTCGAAGAAAGTCATCGGCATCGGCTCTCCGCGCGCCAGCGTAGAAAGCAACTTTGCGCTGCGTGAGCTGGTGGGCGAAGAAAACTTCTATACCGGTATCGCTCACGGTGAGCAGGAACGTCTGCAACTGGCGCTGAAAGTGTTGCGTGAAGGCGGCATTTATACTCCGGCTCTGCGCGAAATCGAATCTTACGATGCGGTACTGGTACTGGGCGAAGACGTTACCCAGACCGGCGCACGCGTCGCGCTGGCGGTGCGTCAGGCGGTGAAAGGTAAAGCACGCGAAATGGCGGCAGCACAGAAAGTGGCTGACTGGCAGATTGCGGCAATCCTCAACATCGGTCAACGTGCGAAGCATCCGCTGTTTGTTACCAACGTTGATGACACCCGTCTGGATGATATCGCGGCGTGGACTTACCGCGCACCGGTTGAAGATCAGGCGCGTTTAGGATTTGCCATCGCCCATGCGCTGGATAACTCCGCGCCAGCGGTTGACGGTATCGAGCCTGAGCTGCAAAGCAAAATCGACGTCATCGTGCAGGCTCTGGCTGGTGCGAAGAAACCGTTGATTATCTCCGGGACGAACGCCGGTAGCACAGAAGTGATTCAGGCGGCGGCTAACGTGGCGAAAGCCCTGAAAGGTCGCGGCGCTGACGTAGGTATCACCATGATTGCCCGTTCCGTCAACAGCATGGGGCTGGGCATTATGGGCGGCGGTTCGCTTGAAGAAGCGTTAACCGAACTGGAAACCGGACGCGCCGACGCGGTGGTGGTGCTGGAAAACGATCTGCATCGTCACGCTTCCGCAACCCGCGTGAATGCTGCGCTGGCTAAAGCACCGCTGGTGATGGTGGTTGACCATCAACGCACGGCGATCATGGAAAACGCCCATCTGGTGCTTTCCGCCGCCAGCTTTGCTGAAAGCGACGGTACGGTTATCAACAACGAAGGTCGCGCTCAACGTTTCTTCCAGGTCTACGACCCGTCCTATTACGACAGCAAAACGGTCATGCTGGAAAGCTGGCGCTGGCTGCACTCGCTGCACAGCACCCTGCTGAGCCGTGAAGTGGACTGGACGCAGCTCGACCATGTGATTGATGCCGTTGTGGCGAAAATCCCGGAGCTGGCGGGTATCAAAGATGCCGCGCCGGATGCGACATTCCGCATTCGTGGTCAGAAACTGGCTCGTGAGCCGCACCGTTACAGTGGTCGTACCGCCATGCGCGCCAACATCAGCGTTCATGAGCCGCGTCAGCCGCAGGATATTGACACCATGTTCACCTTCTCGATGGAAGGTAACAACCAGCCGACCGCGCACCGTTCACAAGTGCCGTTTGCCTGGGCGCCGGGCTGGAACTCCCCGCAGGCGTGGAACAAATTCCAGGACGAAGTGGGCGGCAAACTGCGCTTTGGCGATCCGGGTGTGCGTCTGTTTGAAACCAGCGAAAACGGTCTGGATTACTTCACCAGCGTACCGGCACGCTTCCAGCCGCAGGCAGGGAAATGGCGTATCGCGCCGTACTACCACCTGTTTGGCAGCGATGAACTGTCACAGCGTGCTCTGGTCTTCCAGAGCCGTATGCCGCAGCCGTACATCAAACTTAACCCGGCAGATGCCGCGAAGTTGGGTGTGAACGTGGGTACACGCGTCTCCTTTAGTTACGATGGCAATACGGTCACGCTGCCGGTTGAAATCGCCGAAGGGCTGACGGCAGGGCAGGTGGGCTTGCCGATGGGGATGTCCGGCATTGCTCCAGTGCTGGCTGGCGCGCATCTTGAGGATCTCAAGGAGGCACAACAATGAGTTGGTTATCACCGGAACTGATTGAGATCCTGCTGACCATCCTCAAAGCGGTGGTGATCCTGCTGGTGGTTGTCACCTGCGGGGCATTCATGAGCTTTGGCGAACGTCGCCTGCTGGGTCTGTTCCAGAACCGTTATGGACCTAACCGTGTTGGCTGGGGCGGTTCGCTCCAGCTGGTCGCGGACATGATCAAAATGTTCTTTAAAGAAGACTGGATCCCAAAATTCTCGGATCGCGTCATCTTTACCCTGGCACCGATGATTGCCTTTACCTCGCTGCTGCTGGCCTTTGCGATTGTGCCAGTCAGTCCGGGTTGGGTGGTTGCCGACCTGAATATCGGGATTTTGTTCTTCCTGATGATGGCAGGTCTGGCGGTCTACGCGGTGCTGTTTGCGGGCTGGTCAAGTAACAACAAATACTCGCTGTTGGGTGCGATGCGTGCTTCTGCGCAGACCCTGAGCTACGAAGTGTTCCTCGGGCTTTCCCTGATGGGCGTGGTGGCGCAGGCCGGTTCATTCAACATGACCGACATCGTCAACAGCCAGGCGCATGTGTGGAACGTCATCCCGCAATTCTTTGGTTTTATTACCTTTGCCATCGCAGGCGTGGCGGTGTGTCACCGTCATCCGTTTGACCAGCCGGAAGCCGAGCAGGAACTGGCGGATGGTTACCACATTGAATATTCCGGTATGAAGTTCGGTCTGTTCTTCGTGGGTGAATACATCGGGATTGTGACCATCTCTGCACTGATGGTGACGCTGTTCTTCGGTGGCTGGCAAGGCCCGTTGTTACCGCCATTCATCTGGTTCGCGCTGAAAACCGCGTTCTTTATGATGATGTTCATTTTGATTCGTGCGTCGTTACCGCGTCCGCGTTATGACCAGGTAATGTCCTTCGGCTGGAAAATCTGCCTGCCGCTGACGCTGATCAACTTGCTGGTAACGGCGGCTGTCATTCTCTGGCAGGCGCAATAAGGGGCAATAAGACCATGACCTTAAAAGAATTGTTAGTAGGTTTCGGCACCCAGGTTCGTAGTATCTGGATGATCGGCCTGCATGCGTTCGCCAAACGCGAAACGCGAATGTACCCGGAAGAGCCGGTCTATCTGCCGCCCCGTTATCGTGGTCGTATCGTTCTGACCCGCGACCCGGACGGCGAAGAGCGTTGCGTAGCCTGTAACCTCTGCGCGGTAGCCTGCCCGGTTGGCTGTATCTCGCTGCAAAAAGCAGAAACCAAAGACGGTCGCTGGTATCCGGAATTTTTCCGCATCAACTTCTCACGCTGCATTTTCTGTGGTCTGTGCGAAGAAGCCTGTCCGACCACGGCGATCCAGTTAACCCCGGATTTCGAAATGGGGGAATACAAGCGCCAGGATCTGGTTTACGAGAAAGAGGATCTGCTGATCTCCGGTCCGGGCAAATACCCGGAATATAACTTCTACCGGATGGCAGGTATGGCAATCGACGGCAAAGATAAGGGCGAAGCAGAGAACGAAGCCAAGCCTATCGACGTCAAGAGCCTGTTACCGTAAGGAGAGGGGCAATGGAGTTCGCTTTTTATATCTGTGGCCTGATAGCCATACTTGCGACCTTGCGAGTGATCACCCATACCAATCCGGTGCACGCACTGCTGTACCTGATTATTTCGCTGCTGGCGATTTCCGGAGTGTTCTTCTCACTGGGCGCTTACTTCGCCGGTGCGCTGGAAATTATTGTCTACGCCGGTGCCATTATGGTGCTGTTCGTGTTCGTGGTGATGATGCTCAACCTGGGCGGTTCGGAAATCGAACAGGAACGCCAGTGGCTGAAACCGCAGGTGTGGATTGGTCCGGCAATTTTGTCGGCCATCATGCTGGTGGTGATTGTTTACGCCATTCTCGGTGTTAACGATCAGGGTATCGACGGTACGCCAATCAGTGCTAAAGCAGTGGGTATTACGCTGTTCGGGCCTTACGTACTGGCGGTTGAACTGGCTTCTATGCTGCTGCTGGCTGGTCTGGTTGTCGCCTTCCACGTCGGTCGTGAAGAGCGTGCGGGTGAAGTGCTGAGCAATCGTAAAGACGACAGCGCGAAAAGAAAAACGGAGGAGCGCGCATGATCCCCTTACAACATGGACTGATCCTCGCGGCAATCTTATTCGTTCTTGGCTTAACCGGTCTGGTTATCCGTCGCAATCTGCTGTTTATGCTGATTGGTCTGGAAATCATGATTAACGCCTCCGCGCTGGCCTTTGTGGTCGCCGGTAGCTACTGGGGCCAGACCGACGGTCAGGTGATGTACATTCTCGCCATCAGCCTCGCGGCGGCGGAAGCGAGTATCGGCCTTGCGCTGCTGCTGCAACTTCACCGTCGTCGCCAGAACCTGAACATCGATTCAGTAAGTGAGATGCGCGGATGAACATGCTTGCCTTAACCATTATTTTGCCATTGATTGGCTTCGTCCTGCTGGCGTTCTCCCGTGGGCGCTGGTCTGAAAACGTCTCGGCGATCGTGGGCGTTGGCTCTGTAGGCCTGGCGGCGCTGGTAACTGCCTTTATTGGCGTCGATTTCTTCGCTAATGGCGAGCAGGCTTACAGCCAGCCGCTGTGGACGTGGATGTCGGTAGGCGACTTTAATATCGGTTTCAACCTGGTGCTGGACGGCCTGTCGCTGACCATGCTCTCGGTGGTCACCGGTGTGGGTTTCCTGATCCACATGTACGCTTCCTGGTATATGCGCGGTGAAGAGGGATACTCTCGCTTCTTCGCCTACACCAACCTGTTCATCGCCAGCATGGTGGTTCTGGTTCTCGCCGACAACCTGCTGCTGATGTACCTCGGCTGGGAAGGCGTGGGCCTGTGCTCCTATCTGCTGATCGGGTTCTATTACACCGATCCGAAGAATGGCGCAGCGGCAATGAAAGCGTTCGTCGTGACCCGTGTGGGTGACGTGTTCCTCGCTTTCGCGCTGTTCATTCTCTACAACGAACTGGGCACCCTGAACTTCCGCGAAATGGTGGAACTGGCACCAGCGCACTTTGCTGAAGGCAATAACATGCTGATGTGGGCGACGCTGATGCTGCTGGGCGGTGCGGTCGGTAAATCTGCGCAGCTGCCGTTGCAGACATGGCTTGCCGACGCGATGGCTGGCCCGACGCCTGTCTCTGCGCTGATCCACGCTGCAACGATGGTAACCGCTGGTGTCTACCTGATCGCCCGTACCCACGGTCTGTTCCTGATGACTCCGGAAATTCTGCATCTGGTCGGTATCGTGGGTGCGGTGACGCTGGTGCTGGCAGGCTTTGCCGCGCTGGTACAAACCGACATCAAACGTGTTCTCGCTTACTCCACCATGAGCCAGATTGGCTACATGTTCCTGGCGCTTGGCGTACAGGCATGGGATGCGGCGATTTTCCACTTGATGACCCACGCGTTCTTTAAAGCGTTGCTGTTCCTGGCATCCGGTTCCGTCATTCTGGCTTGTCATCACGAACAGAACATCTTCAAGGTGGGCGGTCTGCGTAAATCTATTCCGCTGGTTTATCTCTGCTTCCTGGTGGGCGGCGCGGCACTGTCGGCACTGCCGCTGGTCACTGCGGGCTTCTTCAGTAAAGATGAGATCCTCGCGGGTGCGATGGCGAATGGTCATATCAATCTGATGGTGGCAGGTCTGGTCGGTGCGTTTATGACCTCGCTCTACACCTTCCGTATGATTTTCATCGTCTTCCACGGAAAAGAACAAATTCACGCTCACGCCGTGAAAGGGATCACCCACAGCCTGCCGCTGATTGTGCTGCTGATCCTTTCCACCTTCGTTGGCGCACTGATTGTACCGCCGCTGCAGGGCGTGCTTCCGCAAACTACGGAACTGGCACACGGCAGCATGTTGACCCTGGAAATTACCTCTGGCGTGGTTGCGGTCGTCGGCATTCTGCTGGCAGCCTGGCTGTGGCTGGGTAAACGTACTCTGGTGACCTCCATTGCCAACAGTGCGCCGGGTCGCCTGCTGGGAACCTGGTGGTACAACGCCTGGGGCTTTGACTGGTTGTACGACAAAGTGTTCGTCAAGCCGTTCCTGGGTATCGCCTGGTTGCTGAAACGCGATCCGCTGAACTCAATGATGAACATTCCGGCGGTTCTCTCGCGCCTTGCGGGTAAAGGTCTGCTGTTCAGTGAGAACGGCTACCTGCGCTGGTATGTGGCATCCATGAGCATCGGTGCGGTCGTGGTGCTGGCACTGTTGATGGTACTGCGTTGAGTTAAGGATTGTGGGGTCGCCCCTGGGCATATAAGTACGTAGGTCGGATAAGCCGCCTTCGCGGCGCATCCGACACTACAACCGCAATCCGAAGAGAATTTTCTGTCGTGAGAATTCGTTGAAAATCCGGTCCTGACGGGACTTTTACAAGGAATAAAGATCGCCATGTTACTACCCTGGCTAATATTAATTCCCTTTATCGGCGGCTTCCTGTGCTGGCAGACCGAACGCTTTGGCGTCAAGGTGCCGCGCTGGATCGCGCTGATCACCATGGGATTGACGCTGGCGCTGTCGCTGCAACTGTGGTTGCAGGGCGGTTATTCACTGACGCAATCCGCCGGAATTCCGCAGTGGCAGTCTGAATTCGACATGCCGTGGATCCCGCGTTTTGGAATCTCTATCCATCTCGCCATTGATGGTCTGTCGCTGCTGATGGTCGTCCTGACCGGTCTGCTCGGCGTGCTGGCGGTACTTTGCTCGTGGAATGAGATCGAAAAATATCAGGGCTTCTTCCACCTCAACCTGATGTGGATCCTGGGCGGCGTTATCGGCGTGTTCCTTGCCATCGACATGTTCCTGTTCTTCTTCTTCTGGGAAATGATGCTGGTGCCGATGTACTTCCTGATCGCACTGTGGGGGCATAAAGCCTCTGACGGTAAAACGCGTATCACGGCGGCAACCAAGTTCTTCATTTATACCCAGGCGAGTGGTCTGGTGATGTTGATCGCCATCCTGGCGCTGGTTTTCGTTCACTACAATGCGACCGGCGTCTGGACCTTCAACTATGAAGAGTTGCTGAATACGCCAATGTCCAGCGGTGTGGAATATCTGCTGATGCTGGGCTTCTTCATCGCCTTTGCGGTGAAAATGCCGGTGGTTCCACTGCACGGCTGGCTGCCGGATGCGCACTCCCAGGCACCGACTGCCGGTTCCGTTGACCTCGCGGGGATCTTGCTGAAAACCGCCGCTTACGGTCTGCTGCGTTTCTCCCTGCCGCTGTTCCCGAACGCGTCGGCAGAGTTCGCGCCAATCGCTATGTGGCTGGGTGTTATCGGCATCTTCTACGGTGCGTGGATGGCCTTTGCCCAGACTGATATCAAACGTCTGATCGCCTACACCTCGGTTTCCCACATGGGCTTCGTGCTGATTGCTATCTACACCGGCAGCCAGTTGGCCTACCAGGGTGCGGTTATTCAGATGATTGCGCACGGCTTGTCGGCGGCGGGTCTGTTTATTCTCTGCGGTCAGCTCTATGAACGTATCCATACCCGCGACATGCGCATGATGGGCGGTCTGTGGAGCAAGATGAAATGGCTGCCAGCACTGTCCCTGTTCTTTGCGGTGGCAACGCTTGGGATGCCAGGCACCGGTAACTTCGTCGGCGAATTTATGATTCTGTTCGGCAGCTTCCAGGTTGTCCCGGTGATTACCGTTATCTCTACCTTTGGGCTGGTCTTTGCATCTGTTTATTCGCTGGCGATGTTGCATCGCGCTTACTTCGGTAAAGCGAAAAGCCAGATTGCCAGCCAGGAACTGCCAGGGATGTCGCTGCGTGAGCTGTTTATGATCCTGTTGCTGGTGGTGCTGCTGGTACTGCTGGGCTTCTATCCGCAGCCGATTCTGGATACCTCGCACTCCGCGATTGGCAATATCCAGCAGTGGTTTGTTAATTCCGTTACTACTACAAGGCCGTAAATCGCCATGACAATAACTCCACAAAACCTGATCGCACTGCTACCGTTGCTGATCGTCGGCTTGACGGTGGTGGTTGTGATGCTCTCCATTGCGTGGCGACGCAATCATTTCCTCAACGCTACGCTCTCGGTTATTGGGCTTAACGCGGCGCTGGTTTCGCTCTGGTTTGTCGGCCAGGCGGGCGCTATGGACGTTACGCCGCTGATGCGCGTTGATGGTTTCGCCATGCTTTACACCGGGCTGGTACTGTTGGCGAGCCTCGCCACCTGTACTTTCGCTTACCCGTGGCTTGAAGGCTATAACGACAACAAGGACGAGTTCTACCTGTTGGTGTTAATTGCCGCGCTGGGCGGGATCCTGCTGGCGAATGCCAACCATCTGGCGTCTCTGTTCCTCGGTATCGAACTGATCTCTCTGCCGCTGTTTGGCCTGGTCGGTTACGCTTTCCGCCAGAAACGTTCGCTGGAAGCCAGTATCAAATACACCATTCTCTCTGCCGCCGCGTCTTCTTTTCTGCTGTTCGGTATGGCGCTGGTGTACGCGCAGTCTGGTGACCTGTCGTTTGTTGCACTGGGTAAAAACCTCGGCGATGGTATGCTCAACGAGCCGCTGTTGCTGGCAGGTTTCGGCCTGATGATTGTTGGCCTCGGCTTCAAACTCTCTCTGGTGCCGTTCCACCTGTGGACGCCAGACGTATACCAGGGCGCGCCAGCTCCGGTTTCCACCTTCCTGGCGACGGCGAGCAAAATCGCTATCTTCGGTGTGGTGATGCGTTTGTTCCTTTACGCACCGGTGGGTGACAGCGAAGCGATTCGCGTGGTGCTGGCGATTATCGCCTTTGCCTCCATCATCTTCGGTAACCTGATGGCGCTGAGCCAGACCAACATCAAACGTCTGCTCGGTTACTCATCTATCTCTCACCTCGGCTATCTGCTGGTGGCGCTGATTGCGCTGCAAACTGGCGAGATGTCGATGGAAGCGGTAGGGGTTTACCTGGCCGGTTATCTGTTCAGCAGCCTCGGTGCGTTCGGTGTGGTCAGCCTGATGTCCAGCCCGTACCGTGGCCCGGATGCTGATTCCCTGTTCTCTTACCGTGGTCTGTTCTGGCATCGCCCGATCCTCGCGGCAGTGATGACCGTGATGATGCTGTCGCTGGCAGGTATTCCGATGACGCTGGGCTTTATCGGTAAGTTCTACGTGCTGGCGGTCGGTGTTCAGGCGCACTTATGGTGGCTGGTGGGCGCTGTGGTTGTCGGTTCGGCAATTGGTCTCTACTACTACCTGCGTGTGGCGGTGAGTCTGTACCTTCATGGTTCAGAACAGCCAAACCGTGATGCGCCGTCAGACTGGCAGTACACAGCAGGTGGTATCGTGGTGCTAATCTCTGCACTGCTGGTTCTAGTGCTGGGTGTATGGCCGCAACCGCTGATTAGCATTGTGCGGTTAGCAATGCCGATGATGTAAGTCGTCAGTCTGTAAGCTGAGAAAGCCGCCGACATGTTCGGCGGTTTTTTTATGGTGCCCTGACACCATCACCCAACAATAACCGTCAGCGCATGATTCCCTTGCCGTAGCATACGTCGATACGCGCTAATCAGTTTTTCCATATCAAGCATGATGGACGCAAAGAGCTGCCCCTCTAACTCTTCTGAAAAAGTCACTCCCGGATAAATCTCCATTTCATTGAGCCGCTGAATGGAAAACTGTTTACGCAGCTCATTTCGGTCGAGTGCCTCCAGGCGGTCGATAGTAGCGGCTAATTCCTGATTCCATGTCAATCCCAGGAAACCATCGATACCCTCTTCGAGACTATGTTCACCGAGCACAGCACGACTCAGCGGATCATTCTTCGCTGGATCAAAGGCAGAGGTGCCCGTCAGGCCAAAATGTAAAAAATCCCAGCGTTTATCAATATCCAGTCGCCTTGAGCCTGAAAGCGTTTCATGAATATCGTCCATTAAAGATTTTTCATTAGACTCAATCAGCTTGTTGGCCTTTTCTGAGTTTATTTCCGCAAAATACGCAATCATTCCCATCTTATTTCTCCCGTCAGATTTCCTTTTGCGCATCTTAAAACAGACGGAGAAAAATAAAATATACAAGCTGCTTTTTCTGGAGCCGCCTCGAGAAAATTTTATTATTTACTGTTGTACAACAAGGTTATAACACCATCCACCACCTGCGCCATTTTCTGATAGTTCAGTCTGTCTGCTGTATCGCCGGGCTGGTGATATTGTTTATTACGATAAAAAGCGGTGTCTGTAATCATGACGGCGGGAATACCTTGCTGCCAGTAATTAAGGTGGTCGGAGAAATCAATACCTGGAATAAAACCAGGGGCATTAATAGAATAAACAGATAATTCTTTTGACGATAACAACGCGGCTTTTACCTGACGCACGGCGCTGATATCCTGCATTCTGCCGACCACAGCAATAAAGTCACCTCGATCGGGATAAAGCCAGGACATCGCAGAGTAAGGGTAGTCTTGACTCTCAGGCGCGGAATCATAAAACCCAATCATTTCAAGGGATATCATCAGTTTAACCGGGCGCATCAGGGTAACGGCATGTACCGCGCTTCCCATTTCGTCACTGCGAAAGAAGGGCGGCTCTTCTGAAGCATAGGCAACCAGTTGTACGCCAATAGCTGGTGCTTTCTGTTGTAGCAGACGCGCCAGTTCCAGTAATCCTGCGACGCCGCTGGCGTTATCATCTGCACCAGGCGTATAGATTAATTGGTCGTTTTCATAACTGGTTGCGGAATCATAGTGCGCACCAATAATAATCAGCGGTCCATCCTGTGGACCATAGTCAGCAATAATGTTTTTGTAAGGCCCATCAATAATAGGAACCCTCTGTTCGGTAACTTTTGCCCCGCTTTGTGTGAAAATATTTTTAATATAGCTGGCAGATATATTCAATTTATCAATATGATCAGCACTGCGTGGATACTCTGTTTGTGAAAGATAACGTACCGTTTTTTCTAGCTGCTCAGGGCTGGCATGTTGCGGTGAGGGGGGTAAGGCGCTGACGTAAGGTTGATATAAAACAAGTAAAGGAAGAGAAAATATTAGCAATATGACATAGAGAGGAATTATTCTTTTCATATATTTATTGTTGATGAAATGTGTTGTTTTATCATTATTCATGATGAGTGCCAGTAATGTATTTAATTAATACTGACAGGAATATACAAAAGACATATTTTACGCCAGGTACATGATTTTTTAAAAGGAAGCTGTATGAGAAATAAAAATATAATTATGTTGCTTATTGGTGGTTTGATTTTGACAGGATGCGGACAGGAGCCTGATGATAAGGAAAACCCGCAGCACCAATCCACTACATCGACAGACCAGCAAGCGCGAGCCGCGCAACAAGCGGCAACAAAAGTGGCTGAGCAAAGAGCCGCCGCTGCTAAAGCCGCTGCAGACGCGAAAGCAAAAGCCTTAGTCCAGCAAGAAGCGCAACAATACTCAGACAAACAAGCTTTACAGGGGCGATTGCAGGAAGCGCCAACATATGAAAGAGCGGCTAAAGCAAAAGCTACACATATCTCAAATCCTGGAACCGCTCGCTACCAGCAGTTCGATGACAATCCGGTTAAGCAGGTAGCGCAAAACCCGTTGGCGACGTTTAGCCTTGATGTTGACACCGGCAGCTATGCAAATGTACGCCGTTTTCTCAATCATGGGCAGTTGCCTCCGCCAGATGCAGTGCGGGTGGAGGAGATGGTGAATTACTTTCCGTCAGACTGGGTTATTAATGATAAAAGCAATAATAAAGAGCTTGTTCCCGCCAGTAAGCCTGTACCTTTTGTTATGCGCCACGAACTGGCACCGGCGCCATGGAATGAGCAGCGAACCTTACTGAAAGTGGATATTCTGGCGAAAGATCTCAAAAGTGAAGCGTTGCCTGCTTCTAATCTGGTCTTTCTTATCGACACGTCCGGGTCAATGTATTCTGATGAACGCTTACCTCTAATTCAGTCTTCTTTGAAATTGCTGGTCAAAAAACTCCGTGATCAGGACAACATTTCTATCGTGACCTATGCCGGTGACTCCCGTATTGCGTTGCCTTCTACCTCCGGGAATCATAAAGATGAAATCAATGCCGCTATTGATTCGCTGAATGCCAGAGGTAGCACTAATGGCGGTGCCGGGCTGGAGATGGCTTATCAGCAGGCAGCGAAGGGGTTTATTAAAGGTGGCGTCAATCGCATTTTATTAGCAACTGACGGTGATTTTAACGTTGGCATTGACGATCCAAAATCGATTGAATTAATGGTGAAAAAACAGCGGGAGTCTGGTGTTACGCTATCGACGCTGGGCGTAGGAGGGGATAATTACAATGAGGCAATGATGGTGAGAATTGCCGATGTCGGCAACGGTAATTACAGCTACATTGATACCCTCTCTGAAGCGCAGAAAGTGTTAAACAGCGAAATGCATCAGACGTTGGTTACCGTGGCGAAAGATGTTAAAGCGCAGATTGAGTTTAACCCGGCGTGGGTGACGGAATATCGTCAGATTGGTTATGAAAAGCGCCAACTGCAGGCAGAAGATTTTAATAACGACAATGTTGATGCTGGCGATATTGGCGCAGGTAAACATATAACTTTGTTATTTGAATTAACGCTGAACGGACAAAAAGCGTCAATTGATAAATTACGCTATGCACCGGATCAGAAATCAGCGAAATCGGACAAAGCGAAAGAGCTGGCATGGTTAAAGATACGCTGGAAATACCCTCATGGAAAAGAAAGTCAGTTAGTTGAATTTCCACTGCTACCGACAACTAATGCTCCTTCTGAAGATATGTATTTTCGCGCAGCAGTAGCTGCATATGGGCAAAAGTTACGCGGTTCTGAATACCTGAACAATACATCCTGGCAGCAGATCAAACAGTGGGCGCGGCAGGCAAAAGGGCAAGATTCTCAAGGTTACAGAGCTGAATTTATTCGTCTGACTGAACTGGCGGAAGGTCTGGAAAATTTACAAAACTAAAAATGATAAATCTGTTTGCCTGATATCGACATCAAGCATATTCGGCAAACAGATGAAAGATATGTCGAATAAGTACGTTGGCATCATGAAATTAATCCGCCAACTAACTACCGCATTTCGATTTAAATGCTAAACACCGCGAAATCGCTCGCCAGTTCTGTTGCCGGGAAAATTGCCCGGCACTCGTGTAATAAATGCTGACAGCCTTTATCATCATAGCGTGAGCTGACGTGGGTAATGATCAATTTGCCGACACCCGCCTCACGAGCCAGAGTCGCCGCCTGACGGCTTGAACTGTGCCCACGGCTGTTAGCTTTGGCTTCCATCTCCATATCCAGCGTCGTTTCGTGAACCATTATGTCGACACCTTTAGCAAGATCGATTGCGGCATCGCAAGGGCCGGTATCACCGAAAATGGCGATTGATTTACCCGGCGTAGGCGCGGCTAAGTAATCAGCGCCGTTAATCTGCCGACCGTCTTCCAGCGTGACTGTTTTGCCTTTTTTCAAATCCTGGAACAGCGGACCGGGTTGTACGCCGGCATCTTTTAACGCCTGGGCATTCAGCGCGCCTGGTTTATCATGTTCTTCAATACGATAGCCGTAACACTCCAGTGGATGTTCCATTGGATATGCCGTTACCTTGCGCAGGCCATCATCAACTATTTCTCCTGCCGTAATTTCAACAATTTCCAGCGGATAATCGGTCCATGAGCCGCTAATGCGTAACGCTGTCTCAACAAATTCACGGATACCTTTCGGACCATAAATCGTTAATGGTTGCATAATGCCTGACATGGAACGACTGCATAGCAATCCGGGCAAGCCAAAAAGGTGATCGCCATGAAGATGGCTTATAAAAATCCTGTCCAGTTTTCCTGGGTTAAATGCCGTGTGCAACATCTGGTGTTGTGTACCTTCACCACAGTCAAATAACCAAAGCCCGGCTTGCGTCGGATGTTGCAGATTAAGCAATATGGCTGTGACATTACGTGTCCGGGTCGGAACACCTGCCGAAGTACCTAAAAAAATTAATTCCATGAGTTCATCACGCTGCTGAAAATATTCCGGCTAGTATAAAGCAAACAGTACAAAGGAGCCTTCCATGATCGACTGGCAAGATCTGCATCATTCTGATTTATCCGTTTCTCAGCTTTATGCCTTATTACAGCTGCGCTGTGCGGTATTTGTAGTGGAACAAAACTGTCCTTACCAGGATATCGATGGTGACGATCTGGAGGGAGAAAATCGCCACATTCTCGGTTGGCATAACGGGACACTGGTGGCGTATGCGAGGATTCTGAAAAGTGACGACGAACTGCAACCCGTCGTGATTGGTCGGGTGATTGTCAGCGAAGACTTACGCGGCGAAAAAATCGGTCAACAATTGATGAGTAAGGCGCTGGAATCGTGTACTCGCCACTGGCCGGAGAAGCCGATCTATCTGGGGGCGCAGGCGCATTTACAAAACTTTTATGGGCAATTTGGTTTCATCCCTGTGACAGATATTTATGAGGAAGATGGTATTCCGCATATCGGGATGGCGCGCGAGGTTATTCAGGCGTAATCGATAACCGTTGTCTATAGTTAGTGGCAGGTTTTACGCAAATGGAGAACGATAATGTCTAATCAGTTTGGTGATACACGTATCGATGACGACCTGACGTTGCTGAGTGAAACACTTGAAGAGGTACTACGTTCCTCTGGCGATCCCGCCGATCAAAAATATGTTGAGTTAAAGGCGCGTGCAGAAAAGGCGCTGGATGATGTGAAAAAAAGGGTAAGCCAGGCTTCTGACAGTTATTACTATCGGGCGAAGCAGGCGGTTTATCGCGCCGATGACTACGTCCACGAAAAACCCTGGCAGGGAATTGGCGTTGGCGCGGCTGTTGGACTGGTATTAGGACTGTTGCTGGCTCGCCGTTAAAACCTCCCTACACTGGGGTACTGCATTTTTTCTGTAGTACCCCGTATAATGTGAGGCTTTTAACAGGGAGAGGTCCGCGTGCAATCACTTACTACGGCGCTGGAAAATCTACTGCGCCATTTGTCGCAAGAGATTCCGGCGACACCCGGCATTCGGGTTTTCGACATTCCTTTCCCTCTCAATGACGCTTTTGATGCCTTAAGCTGGCTGGCCAGTCAGCAAACGTATCCGCAATTTTACTGGCAACAACGTAATGGCGATGAAGAAGCTGCTGTGCTGGGCGCAATCACCCGCTTTACGTCGTTGGATCAGGCGCAACGTTTTCTTCGTCAGTATCCGGAACACACCGACTTACGTATCTGGGGACTGAATGCGTTTGACCCGTCGCAGGGCAATCTACTTTTACCACGCCTGGAATGGCGGCGCTGTGGCGGTAAAGCCACGCTACGGCTGACGCTATTCAGTGAAAATTCCCTTCAGCACGATGCAGTTAAGGCAAAAGAATTTATCGCCACACTGGCGAATATTAAACCTTTGCCCGCGTTACGTTTAACCACCACGAAAGAACAACACTGGCCGGACAAAACTGGCTGGACGCGATTAATCGAACTGGCAACGAAAACCATCGCCGAAGGTGAGCTCGACAAAGTGGTTCTTGCTCGGGTGACTGACCTGCATTTCGCAAGTCCGGTCAATGCGGCGGCGATGATGGCTGCCAGCCGGCGGCTCAATCTGAACTGCTATCATTTTTACATGGCCTTTGATGGCGAAAATGCTTTTCTTGGCTCAACGCCTGAGCGGCTATGGCGGCGGCGAGACAAAGCTCTGCGTACCGAAGCTCTGGCGGGAACGGTAGCAAATCATTCTGATGATAAGCAGGCGCAGCAGTTGGGTGAGTGGCTGATGGCGGATGATAAAAACCAGCGCGAGAACATGCTGGTGGTGGAAGATATCTGCCAACGATTGCAGGCCGATACCCAGACGCTGGATGTGTTACCGCCGCAGATACTGCGTCTGCGTAAAGTGCAGCATCTGCGCCGCTGTATCTGGACTTCACTCAACAAAGCGGATGATGTGATCTGTTTACATCAGTTGCAGCCAACGGCAGCAGTTGCTGGTTTGCCGCGCAATCTGGCGCGGCAGTTCATCGCCCGGCACGAACCGTTCACCCGTGAATGGTATGCCGGTTCTGCGGGTTATCTCTCATTACAACAAAGCGAATTCTGCGTTTCCCTGCGCTCGGCGAAAATCAGTGACAATGTGGTGCGATTATATGCCGGAGCAGGCATTGTCCGAGGCTCCGACCCCGAGCAGGAGTGGCAGGAAATCGACAACAAAGCGGCAGGGTTGCGAACATTATTACAAATGGAATAGTAATGAGTCGCATCATTACCGATTCATATCAATAATCTATTTTTGTAGCTCCTTATACTTAGCCGCAATATTGATACCGGACAAACTCATGTCAGTAAGCGCATTTAACCGACGCTGGGCGGCGGTCATTCTGGAAGCATTAACGCGTCATGGCGTCAGACACGTCTGCATTGCCCCTGGCTCTCGTTCTACGCCGTTAACGTTAGCGGCGGCGGAAAATTCTGCATTCATCCACCACACCCATTTTGATGAGCGTGGGCTGGGGCATCTGGCGCTGGGGCTGGCGAAAGTCAGCAAACAGCCGGTGGCGGTGATAGTGACTTCCGGCACGGCGGTGGCAAATCTCTATCCGGCACTGATTGAAGCGGGGTTAACTGGAGAGAAACTGATCCTCTTAACCGCCGATCGTCCGCCGGAACTGATCGACTGCGGCGCGAATCAGGCGATTCGCCAGCCGGGAATGTTCGCCTCTCACCCCATGCATAGCATTTCACTACCGCGTCCGACGCAGGATATTCCCGCTCGCTGGCTGGTTTCTACCATCGACCATGCTCTCGGTACGCTTCATGCTGGCGGAGTCCATATCAACTGCCCGTTTGCTGAACCGTTGTATGGCGAGATGGACGACACAGGACTTGCGTGGCAACAACGTCTGGGCGACTGGTGGCAGGACAATAAACCGTGGCTGCGTGAAGCGCCTCGTCTGGAAAGTGAAAAACAGCGCGACTGGTTCTTCTGGCGGCAAAAGCGTGGTGTGGTCGTAGCTGGTCGCATGAGTGCGGAAGAGGGCAAAAAGGTCGCCCTGTGGGCGCAAACACTTGGCTGGCCACTGATTGGCGACGTATTGTCGCAAACCGGACAGCCGCTGCCGTGCGCTGACCTGTGGTTAGGCAATGCCAAAGCAACCAGCGAGTTACAGCAGGCGCAGATTGTTGTGCAACTGGGGAGCAGTCTGACCGGCAAACGGTTACTGCAATGGCAGGCGAGTTGTGAGCCGGAAGAGTACTGGATTGTTGATAATATCGAAGGGCGACTCGACCCGGCGCACCATCGTGGACGTCGGCTGATTGCTAATATCGCCGACTGGCTGGAGCTGCATCCGGCAGAAAAACGCCAACCCTGGTGCGTTGAACTCCCGCGCCTGGCTGAACAGGCAATGCAGGCGGTTGTTGCGCGCCGTGATGCATTTGGTGAAGCGCAACTGGCACACCGCATCAGCGAGTATCTACCGGAACAGGGGCAACTGTTTGTCGGTAACAGCCTGGTGGTGCGTCTGATCGATGCGCTCTCGCAACTTCCGGCAGGTTATCCGGTTTACAGCAACCGTGGAGCCAGCGGTATTGACGGACTGCTCTCTACCGCCGCAGGCGTTCAGCGGGCGAGTGGTAAACCCACGCTGGCGATTGTTGGCGATCTCTCCGCACTTTACGACCTGAACGCACTGGCGTTACTGCGCCAGGTTTCCGCGCCGCTGGTATTAATAGTGGTGAACAACAACGGCGGGCAAATTTTCTCGCTGCTACCAACGCCGACAAGCGAGCGTGAGCGTTTCTATCTGATGCCACAAAACGTCCATTTTGAGCACGCCGCTGCGATGTTTGAGTTGAAATATCATCGCCCGCAAAACTGGCAGGAACTTGAAACGGCGCTTGCCGACGCCTGGCGCACCCCGGCCACCACCGTGATTGAGATGGTGGTTAACGACACCGATGGTGCGCAGACCCTCCAGCAGTTGCTGGCGCAGGTAAGCCATTTATGATCCTGCACGCGCAGGCAAAACACGGCAAGCCAGGTTTACCCTGGCTGGTTTTTCTGCACGGTTTTTCCGGCGATTGCCAGGAGTGGCAGCAAGTCGGCGAAGCGTTTGCCGACTACTCGCGGTTGTATGTTGATCTCCCTGGACACGGCGGTTCGGCGGAAATTAGCGTCGATGGATTTGATGATGTCACCGACTTACTGCGTAAAACCTTTGTTAGTTACAACATACTTAACCACTGGCTGGTGGGGTACTCGCTCGGCGGACGCGTGGCGATGATGGCGGCCTGTCAGGGGATGCCGGGGCTTTGTGGCGTTATTGTCGAAGGTGGTCATCCTGGGCTGCAAAGTGCTGAACAACGCGCGGAACGCCAGCGTTCGGATCACCGTTGGGCGCAGCGTTTTCGCACAGAACCATTAACGGCGGTCTTTGCCGACTGGTATCAACAACCGGTTTTTGCCTCGCTCAACGATGAGCAGCGCCAGGAACTGGTGACGCTGCGTAGCAACAATAATGGCGCAACGCTTGCCGCCATGCTGGAAGCAACCTCATTGTCCGTCCAGCCTGATTTACGTGCTAACCTTAGCGCCCGCACATTTGCGTTTTATTATTTATGTGGTGAACGTGACAGCAAATTCCGCGCTCTGGCGGCGGAACTGGCTGCTGACTGCCATGTCATTCCTCGCGCCGGACATAACGCGCATCGGGAAAATCCCGCTGGCGTAATCGCAAGTCTGGCGCAGATCTTGCGTTTCTGACTAAAGGACACAATATGATTTATCCTGATGAAGCAATGCTTTACGCACCGGTTGAATGGCACGACTGTTCCGAAGGTTTCGAGGACATTCGTTATGAAAAATCTGCCGACGGTATCGCAAAAATCACCATTAATCGTCCGCAGGTGCGCAATGCCTTCCGTCCTCTGACGGTAAAAGAGATGATCCAGGCACTGGCGGATGCGCGTTATGACGACAACATCGGCGTGATCATTCTGACTGGTGCAGGCGATAAAGCGTTCTGCTCCGGCGGTGACCAGAAAGTGCGTGGTGATTACGGCGGCTATAAAGATGACTCCGGCGTACATCACCTGAACGTGCTGGACTTCCAGCGTCAGATCCGTACCTGTCCAAAACCGGTTGTTGCGATGGTGGCTGGCTACTCCATCGGCGGCGGTCACGTTCTGCACATGATGTGCGATCTGACCATTGCGGCAGAAAACGCCATCTTCGGTCAGACTGGCCCGAAAGTCGGCTCCTTCGACGGTGGCTGGGGCGCTTCCTATATGGCGCGTATTGTCGGGCAGAAAAAAGCGCGTGAAATCTGGTTCCTGTGCCGTCAGTACGACGCAAAACAGGCGCTGGACATGGGCCTTGTGAACACCGTGGTGCCGCTGGCGGATCTGGAAAAAGAGACCGTCCGCTGGTGCCGCGAAATGCTGCAAAACAGCCCGATGGCGCTGCGTTGCCTGAAAGCTGCGCTGAACGCCGACTGTGACGGTCAGGCGGGGCTGCAAGAGCTGGCGGGTAACGCTACCATGCTGTTCTACATGACGGAAGAAGGTCAGGAAGGTCGCAACGCTTTCAACCAGAAACGTCAGCCTGATTTCAGCAAATTCAAACGGAATCCGTAATGCGTAGCGCGCAGGTATACCGCTGGCAGATCCCCATGGACGCGGGGGTGGTTCTGCGCGACAGGCGGTTAAAAACCCGCGACGGGCTGTACGTTTGCCTGCGCGACGGCGAGCGCGAAGGGTGGGGAGAGATCTCCCCACTGCCGGGCTTCAGTCAGGAAACCTGGGAAGAGGCGCAAAGTGTTCTGCTTGCCTGGGTAAATGACTGGCTGGCAGGCGATTGCGAATTACCGCAAATGCCTTCCGTTGCCTTTGGCGTAAGCTGTGCATTGGCGGAACTGGCAGACACGTTGCCGCAGGCAGCCAATTACCGTGCGGCACCGCTGTGTAACGGCGATCCTGACGATCTGATCCTCAAACTTGCCGATATGCCAGGTGAGAAAGTGGCGAAGGTCAAAGTGGGATTATACGAAGCCGTGCGCGACGGCATGGTGGTGAATCTGTTGCTGGAAGCGGTTCCGGATCTGCATTTGCGTCTTGACGCGAATCGCGCCTGGACGCCGCTGAAGAGCCAGCAGTTTGCTAAATACGTTAACCCGGATTATCGCGATCGCATCGCTTTTCTCGAAGAGCCGTGCAAAACCCGCGATGATTCCCGCACCTTTGCCCGTGAAACCGGCATTGCCATTGCCTGGGATGAAAGTCTGCGTGAGCCGGATTTTGCCTTTGTGGCGGAAGAGGGTGTGCGCGCGGTGGTTATCAAACCCACACTCACTGGCAGCCTGGAGAAAGTACGCGAGCAGGTGCAGTCGGCGCACGCGCTGGGGATGACGGCGGTGATCAGTTCTTCCATCGAGTCTAGCTTAGGCTTAACGCAACTGGCGCGGATTGCTGCCTGGTTAACGCCAGACACCATTCCGGGGCTGGACACGCTGGATCTGATGCAGGCGCAGCAGGTTCGTCGCTGGCCGGGTAGCCCGCTACCGTTAGTGGAATCAGATGCACTGGAGCGGCTGCTATGATCTTCTCTGACTGGCCGTGGCGTCACTGGCGGCAGGTGCGGGGAGATGCCATCGCCTTACGGCTCAATGATGAGCAACTCAACTGGCGGGAGCTTTGTGCTCGCGTCGATGAATTAGCGTCGGGCTTTGCGGCGCAGGGCGTGGTTGAGGGCAGCGGCGTGATGCTGCGGGCGTGGAATACACCGCAAACGCTGCTCGCCTGGCTGGCGTTGCTGCAATGCGGTGCGCGGGTGCTTCCCGTCAACCCACAGCTTCCGCAGCCGTTGCTTGAGGAGTTGCTGCCCAATCTTACTCTGCAATTTGCGCTGGTGCCGGAAGGGGAGAACACCTTTCCGGCGTTAACGTCGCTGCAAATTCAGGCTGGAGAGGGCGCATATGCAGCTATGTGGCAGCCGACACGTCTGTGCTCAATGACGTTGACCTCTGGTTCTACCGGGTTGCCAAAAGCCGCTGTTCATACTTATCAGGCTCATCTTGCCAGCGCCGAAGGTGTGTTATCGCTGATTCCGTTTGGCGAGCACGATGACTGGCTGCTCTCTTTGCCGCTATTTCACGTTTCCGGTCAGGGAATTATGTGGCGCTGGTTCTACGCTGGCGCACGGATGACGGTACGCGATAAACAGCCACTGGAGCAAATGCTGGCAGGTTGTACTCACGCTTCGCTGGTGCCGACGCAGCTCTGGCGTTTGCTGGTTAACCGTAGTTCAGTTTCTCTGAAAGCGATATTGCTTGGCGGCGCGGCGATCCCGGTCGAGTTGACGGAACAGGCGCGCGAGCAGGGCATCCGTTGCTTTTGCGGCTATGGTCTGACGGAGTTCGCCTCCACGGTATGCGCAAAGGAAGCGGACGGTCTGGCGGACGTCGGTTCGCCGCTGCCCGGTCGGGAAGTAAAAATCGTTAACGATGAAGTGTGGTTGCGCGCTGCCAGTATGGCCGAAGGTTACTGGCGTAACGGGCAACTGGTGCCGCTGGTGAACGACGAAGGCTGGTACGCTACGCGCGATCGCGGCGAGATGCATAACGGTAAACTGACTATTGTCGGGCGCTTAGATAATCTGTTCTTTAGCGGTGGCGAAGGTATTCAGCCGGAAGAAGTGGAGCGGGTTATTGCTGCGCATCCTGCGGTTTTGCAGGTGTTTATCGTCCCCGTTGCAGACAAGGAGTTTGGTCATCGCCCGGTGGCTGTCGTGGAGTATGACAGCGAAGTCGTTGATCTCAGCGAATGGGTGAAAGATAAACTGGCACGTTTTCAGCAGCCGGTGCGTTGGCTGACGCTTCCTCCTGAACTGAAAAACGGCGGCATTAAGATCTCACGCCAGGCGTTGAAAGAGTGGGTTCAACGCCAGCAGTAATGGATCATCCGTTTCACATCTCATTTTTGCCATTCCATTGCCGTTGATAAAGAGTTTATCTGTTAATCTGTAACTTAATGTGAAAACTCTTAGCAAACAGGATAATGCAATGGAATGGCTGGTCAAAAAATCATGTTGCGATAAACAAGATAACAGACATGTTCTTATGCTCTGCGGTGCTGGCGGTGCGATAAAAATGATCGCTGAAGTGAAGAGTGACTTCGCCGTGAAAGTGGGGGATTTACTCTCGCCTTTGCAGAATGCGCTTTACTGTATTAATCGTGAAAAGTTGCACACGGTGAAAGTCCTCTCGGCAAGCAGTTATAGCCCCGATGAGTGGGAACGGCAGTGTAAAGCGGCAGGGAAAACTCAGTAACGTTGTTTTGTCGTGGGCAGGAAAATCAGCATCAACCCGCTCATAATAAAGGCTACTCCCAGTAGTGCTTTCAGCGAAAAAGTCCCTTCCCAGCCGGGAAGTACCATTGAAGCAATCCATACCAGCACATAACTCATACTGAGCAAGGCATAGGCTTTGCTTAGCGCAAGTTTATGTAGCGTTTTATACCAACAAAAAACGGAAAGCAGATAACCCAGCAGCCCGAGTAACAGTATCCGGGCATCCAGGCCAAAAGCTAACAGAGCCGCGATAAAATCCCATAAGTGCGTCATCGGCGGCAGATGACTCGCCGCAAAACCCAGACTTAATTGTGCTGCAGAAGCAATAATGACGCTGAATAATCCCCACATCAGACCCATTATACGGTACTCCCCAAGATCACAATGCCGCCAATAATGAATGCCACCCCGCACCAGTGACGCATCGATACCGGCTCGTGCCACAGTTTTACCGCAGCCAGCGTCACCCAGACAAAATTCAGACTCAACATCGGGTAGGCAATGCCCACCGGTACATTCTGTAAGACCAGTAGCCAAAGCACCATCGCAAGGCCAAGACAAGCCAGCGCCAGTCCCAGCCACAGTACGATATGTTTGCGCCGTTTGTTTATTGCCACAAAGCCGGTTGCCTGTTTCTGACACAACTGCCCGGCTACACTAAGCAGGCTGGCAAAGACTAAAATCATCCAGATCATTTTGGGCGGTACTGAATGAGCACCAGACGTCCCTGATGATCGATAGCATCAGCGGGCGGAATGGCGAGGCTGTTGATGTCTTCATCGTGGTCAACCGAAAGCACGAGTGTAATAATCCCCTCCTGGCGATGCTGATTTAACCATTTGGAAAAATTATCACCGCTGACAAATCTCCCTTGCGCATCCGTATAATTAAGGCCGTATTTCAACTCACCCGTCTGACGATACATGATGATGTCATCGCGTTGCAGGCTCCATGCCAGACCTGCGGCAACACCGACGCTATCAGTAAGAATATAGCGGCTCGGCTGAAGTGATTCTTGCGTCATCTCGACAAAAAATTGCGGATGTTTTCCTTCCATAACTCTGTCAGGAATTGAAAATCCTACCAGCAACGCCATCCCCAGCGGGCAAAGAGCGGCAAAAGGCCAGGTTTTATCCACGTTTGTTAAGGTATACCAGCCGAAAAATGCCCACAGCGAAAAAATAGACCATGAGCAAAAGACTTTATAGATCTCGAAAGTCTGCCAGACAGGTGTATTCATCGGTCCCCAGGGGGAGACAACAAACGTGGCAATAATACCCGTGACGCCAAATGCAATGTTAACCCAGCCATTAATTCGCAGCGCCAGAGGATTATTTTTTGCCGACTGCAAAGCGTAATGCGCCATCAACATCGCTAAAGGCGCAAAGCAGGAGAGAATATAAGTGGGCAATTTGCCTTTGGCGACGGAGAAAAACAGCAGCGGCATCACCATCCAGCTTAACAAATAGACGGTTGCGGAATGATTGCGATTTTTCCAGCCTGCGTAAAGTGCGCCGGGGAGTAATCCCAGCCACGGCAGGCTACCGGCAATGATGACAGGCAAGTAGTACCAGATCGGGGCTTTATGTTGGGCATCATCCATCGCAAAGCGTTGAATATGCTCAACCCAGAAAAAATAGTGCCAGAAATCAGGCTCCCGCTGCGCTATCGCCAGCCCCCAGGGGAGAACCGTTAGTACGCAACTGATAACCGCCAGCCAGCCGTAAATAAAGAAATCTTTCCAGCGTTTTTGCGTCGCTACCCACGGCAGCACGCTTAATACCGGCACGGCGAGGGCGAGGAAACCTTTGGTCATCACCCCCATGCCACAGGTTAACCCCAGCAGCAAAAATCCCGCGCTTTTGCCTCTCCTCGTTTGTGCCTGCATTGCCAGCCAGAAGCTGCACATCCCTGCCACCAGCCAGAATGCAATAAATGGATCGAGCACGGCATAAGTGCCGATGGCATAGACAATAAACAGCGAGAGATAAACCACAGCGGCGAGTAGTGCCAGACGCTTATCGCGCCATAAGCGCAGAGTAAACCAGGCCACCAGCGCGGCGGTTAACAGGGTTGCAAAGATAACACCAGCCCGCACACCAACGTTATTCGCGCCAAATAACCATTGCCCAATACTGTTAATCCAGTATCCGGCAATGGGTTTTTCGAAATAACGTAGCCCTAACAGATGAGGCACAATCCAGTCGCCGGAAGCCAGCATTTCCCGACTAATTTCCGCATAACGCGTTTCATCAGGTTGCCAGAGCAGACGTGTGCTGATCGGTAACACGTAATAACAGACAATAAACGCGAAGAGGCCGATAAGGTAACGTACCGATTTCATCACCGACTACCCGCAACTTGTTGGCAACCCAGCCAGCCTTCACGTCCGGCAATATTTCCGCGAACGACGTGACCGAGCGGTAAATTCTCTGATAACAAGTCGTTTAAAGGACAAAACATAATACCTGCACGGGCTGCGCGTTTCAGGAGATCCACAAAATTATGCTGATAAGCACAGCCTTCAACTTCTGCATGAATGGTATAAACCGGCGTGCCTTTATCTCGCAGGATGCGGTTGAGCAGCCAACCGTTAAAATCTTCTGCTTTCACATTCCGACCAATCACTTCATCCCAGGTGGGTAAGGTCACCGGGATTTGCGCAATGCCGGGCTTTCCTGATTCGAGCAATGGACGAAACGGCATCGCCCCACGACAATCGCTGTTGTAGCGCAAATGGAACGCTTCTTTTGCTTCGATCACCTGTTGGTCGGCACGCCAGCCAGCGGCAGCGGAGCAGGTTACCGGTTGGCCGATAATCTCTTCCAGAGTGCGAAGGCCGTGTGCGATATCGTCGACCATTGTTTGCCGATCCCAGTGACCGCTATGGGCTTGCCAGGCATAGTGATCCCAGGCGTGCAGGCCGACTTCGTGGTGTTTAGCCGCTTCACGAATGATATCGGCGTTAGCATGACCAATCTCTTTACCTGGCCATGCCGTACCTGCCAGTAAAATATCCCAGCCATAAAGCGATGCCGCGTTTGAGCGCAGCATCTTCCACAAAAACTGTGGCCTCACCAGTCGCCAGAGATGGCGGCCCATATTGTCCGGGCCAACGCTGAAAAAAATGCTGGCCTGAATATTATGCTTACTCAAGATTTCCAGCAGACGCGGCACGCCTTCACGGGTGCCACGAAAGGTGTCGACATCAATGCGTAAGCCCACTTTGGTCATGATGATTTTTCCGCAAGATCGACAGTGCGCAGGAAGAAATCTAGTGTTTCGTCGATGGTTTCCTGCATATCAATTTTTGGTTCCCAGTCCAGGCAGCGGCGGGCATTGCGGATGCTCGGTTTACGATGCTCTACATCCTGATATCCTTTGCCATAGTAGCTGCTACTTTCGACAACGCGAAAGCCTGCAAACGGCGGGAAGTGATGGCGCAGCGGATGTTTTTCGAAGCTCGCCAGCAGCATCTCGCCCAGTTCCTCAATGCTCGCTTCGTTCTCAGGATTGCCAATGTTGATAATTTCGCCGTCGCAGCGATTTCCCGCATTTTCGATAATGCGGTATAACGCCTCGATACCATCGCGAATATCAGTAAAGCAGCGTTTTTGTTTTCCGCCATCAATCAGCTTAATCGGTGAACCTTCTACCAGATTGAGAATGAGTTGCGTAATAGCGCGGGAGCTGCCGATTCGTGCCGCATTAAGGTTATCCAGTCGTGGTCCCATCCAGTTAAACGGGCGGAAGAGGGTGAACTGTAAACCCTCTTTTTCGCCATACGCCCAGATCACCCGATCAAGTAATTGTTTTGAAACCGAATAAATCCAGCGCGGTTTATTCACCGGGCCGACGATCAAATTAGAATGGTCTTCATCGAAGTATTTATCACTACACATCCCATAAACTTCTGAAGTCGATGGGAAGATGATTCGCTTACGGTATTTCACGCAATAACGGATAATGCGCAGATTCTCTTCAAAATCGAGTTCAAATACGCGCAGCGGGTTGCGGGTATATTCAATCGGTGTAGCTATCGCCACCAGTGGCAAGACGACATCACATTTTTTGACGTGATACTCAAGCCATTCGGAATGAATACTGATATCGCCTTCGACAAAGTGAAAATGCGGATGATTAAGGAAACGACTAATGGCGTCGCTGCCGATATCCAGACCGTAAACTTCATAATGATCTTCGCGCAGCAGGCGTTCTGTCAGATGGTTGCCAATAAAGCCATTAACGCCAAGGATGAGTACCCGGGTACGGCGTTGGGCAGCGCAGGTTGATTGGCTATTTAATCGAGAACCTTGCACCAGCCCCAGTGTTTGCGCTAATTGTGAGCCTTGCATGGTAATGCCGTCGCCCGCCTGTCCGGTGACGATTTCCAGCGTGCCATAACCACAGGCAATCAACAGCGGTGCAACAGAAATCACGCTGCCCGGTTGTGCGGCAGTAGTAAGAGAATGTACGCGGGACGACCAGACTGTAAATTTCTGATTGCCAACATAACTAAAGGCGCCAGGCCAGGGATCGGCAACGGCACGCACCATGTTGTGGAGTACACAAGCCGGTTTATGCCATTCCAGGCGGCTGTCCTCCGGTGTTCTGCGACCAAAACAGGTGGCTTCGTTCTCACGTTGGGCGATTTCCAGAATATTACCGTGTTTAATCGCGGGTAATGTCTGCTCCAGCAACTGACGCGCGGCGTGGCACAATTTATGATGTAGCGTAATGGCAATATCGTCTGGCGCAATGGCAACGCGCAGTTGGGCCACAATGGCTCCGGCATCGGCGCGTTTCACCATTCGGTGCAATGTAACGCCAGTTTCCGTTTCACCGTTCACCAGCACCCAGTTCAGCGGCGCGCGACCACGATATTTCGGTAACAGCGAACCATGCAGATTAAATGCGCCTGCGGTAGCAAGCTGCAAAATATCGTCACTGATCAGATGGCGATAATAAAAAGAGAAAATCACATCAGGTGACAGTTGGGCTATGCGTTCTACCCACAGCGGATGATTAACGTTATCCGGCGCATAAACCGGAATGCCTCTTTCCGCCGCCAGACGAGCCACCGAACCATAAAATGCTTTTTCGCCAGGATTATCGGTATGAGTAAAAATGGCGCTAATTTCGTAACCGGCAGCCAGCAAGGCTTCAATGCCCAGGCATCCCATATCGTGGTAGGCAAAAACGACGGCTTTCATTATTCATTTTCCTTGCTGGATGGACGGATAACTTGCTGAACAAAATAGCGGGGGCGGGCGCGGACATCGGTGTAGATCCTGCCGATATATTCACCGAGTAATCCCATGCCGATAAACTGAGCGCCAATAAAAGTAAACAGCACGGCAAATAGCATAAAGACGCCTTCTGCCGCCCATTGTGGTCCGAAGGTCAGGCGTAAAATCACCAGCAGTACCGCGATGCTAAAACCTCCAATCGCAATAATGCTGCCGAGCAGACTCAGCATACGTAGCGGCGTAGTGGTAAGGCAGGTCACCAGGTCGTACATCAAATTAATCAGGCGCATAAAGCTGTATTTGGATTCACCAAATTCACGCTCGGCATGATGCACTGGAATTTCAATGGCGCGGCGGGCAAAGATATTCGCCAGAATCGGGATAAAGGTGCTGCGTTCATGGCAGTGCAGCATGGCATCGATAATATGGCGGCGATAGGCGCGTAACATACAGCCGTAGTCGCCCATCGCTTTGCCGGTGGTGCGCTGGATCAACCGGTTAATCATCTTCGAGGCGGATTTACGAAACCAGCTATCCTGGCGGTTCTGGCGCACAGTCCCTACCACGTCGTAACCTTCATCGGCTTTTTCCACCAGATGGGGGATTTCTTCTGGTGGATTCTGGAGATCGGCATCAAGAGTAATGATTAAGTCGCCGGTAACGTGACTGAATCCCGCCATAATCGCTGAATGTTGCCCGTAATTGCGGTTAAGCAAAATAGACACAATATGGCTGCCCTCCGCTTGTGAGGCATCGACCAGCATTTGTGCGGAGTTGTCGTTGCTGCCGTCATCAATCAGCAGGATCTCATACTCTTTGCCCAGCGATTCACAGACTGTGGTGGTGCGCCTGATTAATTCCGGTAAACTTTCCTGCTCGTTATAAACGGGAATAACCACCGAGACTTTCTTAACAGGGTGGATTTCAAACATGGCTTATTGTCCTGCGAGTTGCTGAAGGGCAGTGATGACGCGGTCGGCATCGGCGGTGGTCATATCCGGGAAAAGCGGCAACGAACAGATGCGTTCGCTATTCCATTCCGTATTCGGCAACGACAGCGTGGGAAAACGCTCGCGATAATATTTTTGCGTGTGGGCGGCGCGGAAATGTAACCCGGTTCCAATGCCTCTTTCTTTTAACGCTTCCATCAGAGCATCGCGGCTGATACCACAACGTTGTTCATCAACACGAATAATAAACAGATGCCAGGCGTGAACGTGCGACCATGCAGGAACGCTTAAAGGCTGGAAAGGGAGAGTTGCCAGTGCTTGCTGATATTGCAGGGCAATGTCGCGCCGACGGGTGTTGAGTTGCTCTAATTTATTTAACTGCGTCAGAGCTATCGCAGCGTTAATATCGGTCAGATTGTACTTATAGCCCGGCGTTAATACTTCAGCCTGCGGCGCGCGTCCCCAGGTTTGCCTGTCATATGCATCGACACCCAGACCATGAAATTTCAACATGCGTAACTGGCGGGCGAGGTTTTCATTATCGGTAACAATCAGGCCGCCTTCCGCGCAGGTAATATTTTTGATGGCGTGGAACGAAAAAATAGCGGTGCCCTTTGCACCAGTATGCTGACCTTTGTAATACGTACCGACGGCGTGGGCGGCATCTTCAATGACCGCGATACCGTGGCGTTCAGCAATGGCGCGAATGGCGTCAATATCTGCTGGCGCTCCGGCATAATGCACCGGGATAATCGCTTTGGTGTAGGGCGTAATGGCCGCTTCGATCGCTTCAGGCGTGATCATCAGCGTATCGCGATCAACGTCCACCATCACCGGCTTTGCGCCCAACAGGGAGATCATATTGAGGGTTGAAACCCAGGTCATGGAGGGAGTGATGACTTCATCATCAGCGCCAATCCCCAGCGCCATCAGTGTGATATGCATTCCAGCAGTGGCCGAGCTGACTGCGATAGCGTGTTGATTTCCTGTCAACTGGCAAAAGGCCGCTTCCAGTGCCTGATTCTTCGGACCAGTGGTTATCCAACCGGATTCGAAAACCTCTTGAACTGCAGCGAGTTCTTCCGCGCTTATTGCCGGACGCGAAAAAGGTAAAAAGTCTGACATTGTTTTTCCTTCGGCCATTGAATACCTTTCCCCGCTATTTGCTAATATTTTTCATAGGGAATGTTATTTGTATTTTGCCATTTGGAATGAAATTCTAAGGTCAGAACATTAATTTAACCTTAAGGAATGAATATAAGGCTTAAATATTATTTTTTTTGTTTTTGTATCTTATTCAGGCTTTTAATTTGACAAGATTTAAGGCATTTTGCGTGCATCGTAATGTTTTAATACTATCCCCGCCACTATTTACCAGTGAAAATGTCGTTTGTTTTCGCGGTCATTTAGCTGGCTACGCTTGTCTATAGGTGGAGCTTAAGTGTTAGCTTTTTGTCGGACTTCGTTGAAGTCTAAAAAATATATCTACATTTTACTGGTGCTTGGGGCGATTGCGGGGCTGGGTACACATGCTGCCTGGAGCAGTAATGGTTTGCCGCGTATCGACAATAAAACGCTGGCCAGATTAGCGCAGCAGCACCCGGTTGTGGTTCTGTTTCGCCATGCGGAACGCTGCGATCGCTCCTCTAATCAATGCTTGTCAGACAAAACGGGCATTACGGTGAAAGGTGCTCAGAATGCCCGTGAAATGGGCAAAGCTTTTAGCGCGGACATCCCTGATTTCGATCTTTATTCCAGTAATACCGTTCGGACTATTCAATCAGCGACCTGGTTTTCTGCTGGAAAAAAACTGACGGTAGATAAACGTTTTCTACAATGTAGAAATGAGATTTATAACACAATTAAGGAGTTGCAAAGTAAAGCGCCAGATAAGAATATCGTTATTTTCACCCATAACCATTGTCTGACCTATTAGACTGGCCCCCTGAA
>NZ_PZKQ01000073.1:0-1331 GCF_003046645.1 Escherichia sp. MOD1-EC6475
TGGATTTGCCCCTATATTTCCAGACACCTGTTATCACTTAACCCATTACTGGCCCGCTGCCGCAGATATTCCCGTGGCGAGCGATAACCCAGCGCACTATGCGGATGCCATTCGTTATAATGCTCGAACGCCTCTGCAAGGTTCTTTGCTGCCGTTAACCCGTCTGGTTTGGGCATGATACTTATGTAGTCACGCTTTATCGTTTTCACGAAGCTCTCTGCTATTCCGTTACTCTCCGGACTCCGCACTGCCGTGTTCTTCGGTTCAAGTCCCAACATCCTGGCGAACTGACGTGTTTCATTCGCCCGGTAGCATGAACCATTATCCGTCAGCCACTCCACTGGAGACGCCGGAAGCTCGCTGCCAAAGCGGCGTTCCACTGCTCCCAGCATGACGTCCTGTACTGTTTCACTGTCGAAGCCACCCGTTGTGACCGCCCAGTGCAGTGCCTCACGGTCACAGCAGTCCAGCGCGAACGTGACCCGCAGTTTTTCTCCGTTATCACAGCGGAACTCAAACCCGTCAGAGCACCATCGCTGATTACTTTCTTTCACAGCCACTCTGCCGGTATGTGCCCGTTTCGATGGCGGTACAGCGGGTTTTCGCTCAAGCAACAGCGCATTCTGGCGCATGATCCGGTAAACACGTTTGGCATTGATCGCAGGCATACCATCAAGTTCTGTTTGTCTGCGAAGCAGCGCCCATACCCGACGATAACCATATGTGGGCAGCTCTCCGATAACATGGTGTATACGGCGAAGCACATCCGTATCATCCGTGTGACGGCTGCGGCGGCCATCCTTCCAGTCATCGGTTCGTCTGAGAATGACGTGCAACTGCGCACGCGACACCCGGAGACAACGGCTGACGAAGCTTACTCCCCATCCCCGGGCAATAAGGGCGCGTGCGCTATCCACTTTTTTGCTCGCCCATATTCAACGGCTTCTTTAAGGAGTTCATTTTCCATCGTTTTTTTGCCGAGCAGGCGCTGGAGTTCTTTAATCTGCTTCATGGCGGCAGCAAGTTCAGAGGCAGGAACGACCTGTTCTCCGGCAGCCACAGCAGTAAGACTTCCCTCCTGGTATTGCTTACGCCAGAGAAATAGCTGGCTGGCTGCCACACCATGTTGCCGGGCAACAAGGGAGACCGTCATTCCCGGTTCAAAGCTCTGCTGAACGATAGCGATCTTTTCCTGTGTAGTACGCCGTCTGCGTTTCTCCGGCCCTAAGACATCAATCATCTGTTCTCCAATGACTAGTCTAAAAACTAGTATTAAGACTATCACTTATTTAAGTGATATTGGTTGTCTGGAGGTTCAGGGGGCCAGTCTA
>NZ_PZKQ01000074.1:0-216 GCF_003046645.1 Escherichia sp. MOD1-EC6475
CGCCGAAGGTGTTTTGGCGGATTGAGAGAAGATTTTCAGCCTGATACAGATTAAATCGACAGGTCAGAAGAGGACGTGTTGATAAAACAGAATTTGCCTGGCGGCCGTAGCGCGGTGGTCCCACCTGACCCCATGCCGAACTCAGAAGTGAAACGCCGTAGCGCCGATGGTAGTGTGGGGTCTCCCCATGCGAGAGTAGGGAACTGCCAGGCATCA
>NZ_PZKQ01000075.1:0-919 GCF_003046645.1 Escherichia sp. MOD1-EC6475
AACTGCCAGGCATCAAATTTAGCGTGCTGATATGGCTCAGTTGGTAGAGCGCACCCTTGGTAAGGGTGAGGTCCCCAGTTCGACTCTGGGTATCAGCACCACTTTTTAGGTTAAAGTTCGGCAGATTAGAAAAGAATTTGTCTGGCGGCAGTAGCGCGGTGGTCCCACCTGACCCCATGCCGAACTCAGAAGTGAAACGCCGTAGCGCCGATGGTAGTGTGGGGTCTCCCCATGCGAGAGTAGGGAACTGCCAGACATCAAATCAAGCGAAAGGCCATCCGAAAGGATGGCCTTTTTGCTTTTCGAACTAACATTCAATTAATGGATTACCTGCGATAAAAATGCCCTCGTACGCTCTGACTTAGGATGCGCAAAAAACTTATCCGGTGCAGCTTGTTCCACTATCTCTCCGCGATCCATAAAAATCACCCGGTCAGCGACGGTTCGCGCAAATCCCATCTCATGCGTTACGCACAACATCGTCATACCCGATTGCGCCAGTCCAATCATCGTATCCAGCACTTCTTTTACCATCTCCGGATCGAGCGCGGATGTTGGTTCATCAAACAGCATAATCTTGGGCTTCATACAAAGTGAACGTGCTATAGCAACGCGTTGCTGCTGACCACCAGAGATCTGTCCGGGAAACTTCTGTGCATGTTCGGCAATTCTCACCCGCTCAAGGTAATGCATCGCCAGAGCTTCAGCCTCTTTCTTTGGCATCTTGCGTACCCAAATCGGTGCCAGGGTACAGTTCTGTAAAACGGTCAGATGTGGGAAAAGATTAAAATGCTGAAAGACCATTCCCACTTCCTGTCTGACACGCTCAATATTGCGGATATCTTCGTTAAGTTCGATGCCATCCACCACGATCCGTCCCTGTTGATGTTCTTCCAGATGATTGGTAATGACTCCAACT
>NZ_PZKQ01000076.1:0-4195 GCF_003046645.1 Escherichia sp. MOD1-EC6475
AGAGTAGGGAACTGCCAGGTATCAAATTAAGCAGAAGGCCATCCTGACGGATGGCCTTTTTGCGTTTCTATAAACTCTTCCTGTCGTCATATCTACAAGCCATCCCCCCGCAGATACGGTAAACTAGCCACGTTTTTGCATCAGGAAAGCAGCTATGAACCACTCCTTAAAACCCTGGAACACCTTTGGCATTGATCATAATGCTCAGTACATTGTATACGCGGAAGACGAACAACAATTACTCAATGCCTGGCAACATGCGACCGCAGAAGGACAGCCTGTTCTTATTCTGGGGGAAGGAAGCAACGTACTTTTCCTTGAGGATTATTGCGGAACGGTGATCATCAACCGAATCAAAGGCATCGAAATTAATGATAAACCTGATGCATGGTATTTACATGTGGGTGCAGGAGAAAACTGGCATCGTCTGGTGAAATACACTTTGCAGCAAGGAATGCCCGGTCTGGAAAATCTGGCATTAATTCCTGGTTGTGTCGGCTCATCGCCTATCCAGAATATTGGCGCTTATGGCGTAGAATTACAGCGAGTTTGCGATTATGTTGACTGTGTTGAACTGGCGACAGGCAAGCAAGTGCGCTTAACTGCCAAAGAGTGCCGCTTTGGCTATCGCGACAGTATTTTTAAGCATGAATATCAGGATCGCTTCGCCATTGTAGCCGTAGGTCTGCGTCTGCCAAAAGAGTGGCAACCTGTATTGACTTACGGTGACTTAACTCGTCTGGAGCCTTCAACAGTAACGCCACTACAAGTATTTGATGCAGTGTGCCATATGAGAACGACAAAGCTTCCCGATCCAAAAGTGAACGGCAATGCCGGTAGTTTCTTCAAAAATCCTGTTGTATCTGCCGAAACGGCTAACGCGTTGTTGGCACAATTTCCAACGGCACCGAATTACCCCCAGGCGGATGGTTCAGTAAAACTGGCTGCTGGCTGGCTCATCGATCAGTGTCAGCTAAAAGGGACGCAAATGGGTGGGGCTGCGGTACACCGTCAACAGGCGTTAGTTCTCGTCAATGAAGGCAATGCAAAAAGCGAAGATGTCGTGCAACTGGCACATCATGTAAGACAGAAAGTTGGTGAAAAATTTAATGTCTGGCTTGAGCCCGAAGTTCGCTTTATTGGTGCATCAGGTGAAGTTAGCGCAGTGGAGACGATTTCATGAAGGATAATACCGTTCCACTGAAATTAATCGCGCTGTTAGCGAACGGCGAATTTCACTCTGGCGAGCAGCTAGGTGAAACGTTAGGAATGAGCCGGGCGGCCATTAATAAACACATTCAGACGCTGCGTGACTGGGGCGTTGATGTCTTTACCGTTCCGGGTAAAGGATACAGCCTGCCTGAGCCCATTCAGTTACTTAATGCTGAACAGATATTGAGTCAGCTGGATGGCGGTAGTGTAGCCGTGCTGCCAGTAATTGACTCAACTAATCAGTACCTTCTTGATCGTATCGAAGAGCTTAAATCGGGCGATGCCTGCGTCGCAGAATATCAGCAGGCAGGCCGTGGTCGCCGTGGTCGGAAATGGTTTTCGCCTTTTGGCGCAAACTTATATTTGTCGATGTTCTGGCGTCTGGAACAAGGCCCGGCTGCGGCAATTGGTTTAAGTCTGGTTATCGGTATCGTGATGGCGGAAGTATTACGCAAGCTGGGTGCAGATAAAGTTCGCGTTAAATGGCCTAATGACCTCTATCTGCAGGATCGCAAGCTGGCAGGCATTCTTGTGGAGCTGACTGGCAAAACCGGCGATGCAGCGCAAATAGTCATTGGCGCCGGGATCAACATGGCAATGCGTCGTGTTGAAGAGAGTGTCGTTAACCAGGGATGGATCACATTGCAGGAAGCAGGGATCAATCTCGATCGTAATACGTTGGCGGCCATGCTAATACGTGAATTACGCGCGGCGCTGGAACTCTTCGAGCAAGAAGGATTGGCACCTTATCTTTCGCGCTGGGAAAAGCTGGATAATTTTATTAATCGCCCAGTGAAACTTATCATTGGTGATAAAGAAATATTTGGTATTTCACGCGGAATAGACAAACAGGGCGCTTTATTGCTTGAGCAGGATGGAATAATAAAACCCTGGATGGGTGGTGAAATATCCCTGCGTAGTGCAGAAAAATAAGAAAGGGGAGCATTAGCTCCCCTGCAAATTATTTGCGTAGTCTGACTTCTTCTACCGCATGATTAGCACTCTTCGTCAGGATTAAACTGGCGCGCTCGCGAGTGGGTAGAATATTTTGCTTTAAGTTCAGCCAGTTGATCTCTTTCCACAGTGTCATGGCGGTTTTGATCGCTTCTTCCTTAGTTAATTTCGCATAGTTATGGAAATAGGAATCCGGGTCTGTAAAAGCCCCTTCGCGGAATTTCAGGAAGCGGTTGATATACCATGTTTGAAGTAAGTCTTCAGGCGCATCAACATATATCGAAAAATCGACAAAATCAGAAACAAATACATGATGCGGGTCGTGCGGATAATCCATCCCACTTTGTAAGACATTTAGTCCTTCAAGAATTAGGATATCAGGCTGAACAACGGTTTTATCACCATTTGGGATTACATCATAAATAAGATGCGAGTAAACCGGTGCCGTAACGTTTGGTACACCCGATTTGAGATCGGAAACAAACTTCACCAGACGATGCATATCATACGATTCCGGGAAGCCTTTCTTTTTCATCAGCCCGCGTTCTTTAAGCACTTTGTTGGGATGAAGAAAACCATCGGTGGTGATCAGTTCAACACGGCGATGTTCCGGCCAACGGCTTAAAAGCGCCTGTAATACACGGGCGGTTGTACTTTTCCCCACAGCTACACTGCCTGCGATACTGATAATGTAAGGAATGCGTTGTCCGTTAGTGCCAAGAAACTGTTCCAGAACCGCCTGACGACGCAGATTCGAGCTTATATAGAAGTTCAGCAAACGCGACAAAGGCAAATAGATCTCGGCAACTTCTTCTAACGAGAGATCTTCATTAATACCTTTGAGACGGGCGATCTCATCTTCCGATAACGTCATCGGTACGGAATCACGCAGAGCTGCCCACTGGTTGCGGTCAAACTGTAGGTAAGGCGTCATTAACGTTTGCTCTTTTATACTCATAAGCATGTTTCTGACGGTCATAGCTTTATCGGCAAAGCGATATTTGCCATGGCGCGTCACAGTTCTGTTGAATGGGTTAATGGGCAGGAGGGTAACACCAGATGGGGAGGAATAATAAGAAAAAATCGCTTACGGGAAGCTATCGGTGAAAAGCAATGTGACAGATATTCCATCTGATAAAAAGAATGGTGTTTTAACTGGCGCATATTGTTAAGCAGAACAATGCTGAAAAAATGTGCTAATCTGCTCATTGTTCGACTGTTTCTTCATCGAGTTGTTTAAAATATGACCAACAAAACAAATTATGCAATTTTTTAGTTGCATGAGCTCGCATGTCTCCATAGAATGCGCGCTACTTGATGCCGACTTAGCTCAGTAGGTAGAGCAACTGACTTGTAATCAGTAGGTCACCAGTTCGATTCCGGTAGTCGGCACCATCAAGTCCGGTGGGGTTCCCGAGCGGCCAAAGGGAGCAGACTGTAAATCTGCCGTCACAGACTTCGAAGGTTCGAATCCTTCCCCCACCACCAATTTCGGCCACGCGATGGCGTAGCCCGAGACGATAAGTTCGCTTACCGGCTCGAATAAAGAGAGCTTCTCTCGATATTCAGTGCAGAATGAAAATCAGGTAGCCGAGTTCCAGGATGCGGGCATCGTATAATGGCTATTACCTCAGCCTTCCAAGCTGATGATGCGGGTTCGATTCCCGCTGCCCGCTCCAAGATGTGCTGATATAGCTCAGTTGGTAGAGCGCACCCTTGGTAAGGGTGAGGTCGGCAGTTCGAATCTGCCTATCAGCACCACTTCTTTTCTCCTCCCTGTTTTTTCCTTCTGTTTATTGCATTCAACAAGTCGGGCATGTTGCCTGGTTGATGTGGTGATATCACCGATTTATCCGTGTCTTAGAGGGACAATCGATGTCTAAAGAAAAGTTTGAACGTACAAAACCGCACGTTAACGTCGGTACTATCGGCCACGTTGACCATGGTAAAACAACGCTGACCGCTGCAATCACTACCGTACTGGCTAAAACCTACGGCGGTGCTGCTCGCGCATTCGACCAGATCGATA
>NZ_PZKQ01000077.1:0-6019 GCF_003046645.1 Escherichia sp. MOD1-EC6475
CAGCGAATTGAGCGGCATAACCTGAATCTGAGGCAGCACCTGGCACGGCTGGGACGGAAGTCGCTGTCGTTCTCAAAATCGGTGGAGCTGCATGACAAAGTCATCGGGCATTATCTGAACATAAAACACTATCAATAAGTTGGAGTCATTACCCTGATTGCTGACGTTTTATCTCTTCTCTTACCTTCACTTAGCATCGACTTCAGATTGAAATGTACATTGAAGCTATGCAATACAAGTATTTTTGCGATACAAACATAATTTAATTGAATAATTAAAAATTAATAATAGAAATAAATTATGTATTATCTCGCTATTTAGCGATTTTAGAAAACGACTATCTCTGATAAACTCCATCACGTTTTAACCAGTAGGGAAGCGAGGTTGGAAATGTCGTTAGTGTCAATTTTTAGACGCATTGCATTCAGTTATTATGATTATTCATGTAAAAATATCAATATTGCAAATACTGAATTTGTGGTCATTCACATCCCCGACCAAATTGGTGATGCAATGGCTATTTACCCCATAATTAGATCGCTGGAATCACATAAAATAAAACATTTATTAATTGTCACATCTACAATTAATAAAGCCGTTTTTGATTCGCTTTGTCTTAAGGAGACTAAATTAACATTAGTCAGTATGACAATGCAGGATCATGCCAGCTTTAGCGAAATAAAAATTCTGGCGCAAAGTATAAGAGAGCAATACGGTACACCGGATCTCTGCATTGAAGCTATGCGCAAGAAAAACCTGAAGACAATGCTGTTCATAAGTCATTTAAAAGCCAAAACCAATTTACAAGTTGTGGGTTTAACAATGAAATGTTATTCCTCCTTATGTAAATCGGCGTCGAAAATGGACCAGTCTCTTCGGGCGCCAGTACCAATGACATGGGCATTCATGATGCGAGAAGCTGGTTTTCCGCCTGTCCGCCCCTTATTTGAACTGCCTATCAGTGAAGAGGTAAGAAACGAAGTGCGTTATGAACTTACCTCATTGGGTGCATATATTGCTCTTAATCTTGATGGTAGTGTTCAGGAGCGAACTTTTTCAGGCTCAATGGCTAAAAAGCTAATAACCATGATTAAAAATGAAATAAATATGCCAATTGTCATTGTTCATGGCCCGAATGGTACTGAAAAAGCAGTAGAACTAACGCAGTGTTTTGACAATGTCTATAATTTATCATTACCGCCTTCAATACCACGTTCTGCCGCCGTCATAAAAGATGCTTTTCTCGCAATAACACCTGATACTTCTATTTTACATATGACAAGTGCTTATAATATTCCTGTCATCGCAGTATATGCCGATTATAAAACACGCTGGCCTGCTATGGCAGATATTTCAGAGACGATTGTGGTAGGGAAAAATATTGATCACATCAATCTGGATGAGTTCAGAAATACGATAAAAAGAATTATCGCAAAAATTCGGCCCTGATGTAGTTATCAGATTTAAGGGAGGTTAGATACGAGCCCGGTTATGGCTAACATTGAAAAGCAAAAAGCCTGCTCGAAAGCAGGCTTTTTTGAATTTGGCTCCTCTGACTGGACTCGAACCAGTGACATACGGATTAACAGTCCGCCGTTCTACCGACTGAACTACAGAGGAATCGTGAGAACGAGGCGAATATTACTGAGTGGCACTGCGAGTGTCAACACTAAAATTCACACGTTATTTCAATCGGTTAATTAAGCAACAAAATTGATATTTAATGAGCATCTGGTGCTGAATATGTGCCTCGTTCATTCGCATTTCGCAGTCTTTGCAGCGGTTCCTGCTGATAAAATTGGCAGAAACGTTGCCACAGCGAGGGGAAGCGAGGAGCAAAAAGCTCCGGGGCGCTAAAAAAGTATTCGGAAAGCACGGCAAAACATTCTGCAGGGTCACTGGCGGCATAAGCATCAATGCTGGAGGCATTTTCGCCCACTAATTCAATTTCGTCCTGAATGTTATTCATCGCCGCGTGAAGATCGTGTTCCCAGCCCGCGACTTCACGTAAAGGAATAAAGGGGACACCACTGGCGCGATCGCCGTTCCGGGTGTCCAGTTTATGTGCAACTTCGTGGATAATCAGATTAAACCCAGAGGCATCGAAAGAATCCTGTATATCGAGCCAATTCAGTACGATGGGGCCTTGCTGCCAGCTTTGACCTGACTGAACGATGCGTTGATTATGTACCAGTCCTATATCGTCTTCCCATTCATCATCTACCACAAATGGCGCTGGGTAAATTAACACTTCATGGAAACCATCCAGCCATTCCAGCCCCAGCTCCATAACAGGTAAACAAAACAGCAAGGCGATACGACCGCTTTTTAAAGCGTCAAGTTCAACCCCTTGTAAAGGAACCAACCGTTTTTGTTGCAAAAAACGTCCAGCAAGAGTGACTAATTTGTTTTGCTCCTGCTCAGTCAAACTTGTCAAAAGAGGTATCGACAAAGCTTCCTTCCACGGAATTGCATCATCATGAACGGTTTCTTGTACTTTCCAGGGCCACTTAATCATCGTTTTGCTCGCAAACTCGTCACTTGAACAAAATTGCACGGACAGGGACTGTTAAAATGCCAAATTTCCTGGCATCATTGCAACAATCTGAACGGAGAGATGCCGGAGCGGCTGAACGGACCGGTCTCGAAAACCGGAGTAGGGGCAACTCTACCGGGGGTTCAAATCCCCCTCTCTCCGCCAATCATTCAAGCAATTAGCCCATCCCGTGTCAGTGACACAAATCTCATTGAGAAAATTCGAAAAATTCATCTGCGAAAATAACGCCAGCAAGTAGCCAGTGCTACCTTAGCGATCACATTTTTCTGTCTTTTGATTTCTAATACGCACCTGAATCCACAATTTTCTTCGTTTCCAGCACATTACAGTAGCCCCTATCCGTCCTCCATGCTCATTTTCGGGTATAAAAATATTTGCAGATGCTCTCTGTCGCGGTAGTCTCATAAGGTTCGTTTATAGATCGACGGCAATGTGAGTTACCTTTTTCCATACTAATTATAAAAAGACAGTACAGACAGGAACACTATGGACTCCACGCTCATCTCCACGCGTCCCGATGAAGGAACGCTTTCGTTAAGTCGCGCCCGACGAGCTGCGCTAGGCAGTTTTGCCGGTGCCGTCGTCGACTGGTACGATTTTTTACTCTATGGCATTACTGCCGCACTGGTATTTAATCGAGAGTTTTTCCCGCAAGTGAGTCCGGCAATGGGAACTCTCGCAGCGTTTGCCACTTTTGGTGTCGGATTCCTTTTCCGTCCGCTTGGAGGTGTCATTTTCGGTCATTTTGGCGACCGCCTGGGGCGTAAACGCATGTTGATGCTGACTGTCTGGATGATGGGGATCGCAACAGCATTGATTGGTATTCTTCCTTCATTCTCGACTATTGGCTGGTGGGCACCGATTTTACTGGTGACGCTGCGTGCTATTCAGGGATTTGCCGTCGGCGGCGAATGGGGAGGCGCAGCATTGCTGTCCGTTGAAAGCGCGCCGAAAAATAAAAAAACCTTTTACAGTAGCGGTGTACAAGTTGGCTACGGTGTAGGGTTGCTGCTTTCAACTGGACTGGTTTCGCTGATTAGTATGATGACCACTGACGAGCAGTTTTTGAGCTGGGGCTGGCGCATTCCTTTCCTGTTTAGCACCGTACTGGTGCTGGGGGCATTGTGGGTGCGTAATGGCATGGAGGAATCCGCTGAATTTGAGCAACAGCAACATAATCAAGCGGCAGTGAAAAAGCGAATCCCTGTTATCCAGGCACTGTTACTACATCCAGGGGCTTTTCTGAAGATTATTGCGCTGCGACTGTGCGAGTTGCTGACGATGTATATCGTTACCGCCTTTGCGCTTAACTACTCAACTCAGAATATGGGGCTGCCACGCGAATTATTCCTGAATATTGGTTTGCTTGTGGGAGGGTTAAGCTGCCTGACAATTCCCTGTTTTGCCTGGCTTGCCGATCGTTTTGGTCGCCGCAGGGTTTATATCACTGGCGCAGTTATCGGAACCTTAAGCGCGTTTCCTTTCTTCATGGCGCTCGAGGCTCAATCCATTTTCTGGATAGTCTTCTTCTCCATTATGTTGGCGAATATTGCGCATGACATGGTGGTTTGTGTGCAGCAACCGATGTTCACAGAGATGTTTGGTGCCAGTTATCGCTACAGCGGCGCCGGGGTCGGATATCAAGTTGCCAGTGTGGTTGGTGGTGGGTTTACCCCTTTTATTGCCGCCGCCCTCATTACTTATTTTTCCGGGGACTGGCATAGCGTCGCCATTTATTTGCTGGCTGGATGCCTGATTTCTGCAATAACCGCTTTGTTGATGAAAGACAATCAACGCATCTGATGGTCTGGCGAAGATCATTCGATCTTCGCCTTACACTTTTGTTTCACATTCCTGTGACATACTATCGGATGTGCGGTAATTGTATGGAACAGGAGACACACATGAATAATAAGGGCTCCGGTCTGACCCCAGCTCAGGCACTGGATAGACTTGACGCGCTGTATGAGCAATCTGTAGTCGCTTTACGCAATGCCATTGGAAAATATATTAAAAGTGGCGAATTGCCTGATGAAAACGCCCGCAAGCAAGGTCTTTTTGTCTATCCATCATTGACCGTGACCTGGGACGGCTGCGCCACAAACCCTCCCAAAACACGCGCATTTGGACGTTTTACTCACGCTGGCAGCTATACCACCACTATCACCCGCCCTGCTCTCTTTCGTTCGTATCTCAATGAACAACTAACGTTGCTGTATCAAGATTATGGTGCGCACATCTCCGTGCAACCCTCGCAGCATGAAATCCCCTATCCCTATGTCATTGATGGCTCTGAACTGACACTTGATCGATCGATGAGCGCCGGGTTAACACGTTACTTCCCGACAACAGAACTGGCGCAAATTGGCGATGAAACTGCAGACGGCATTTATCATCCAACGGAATTTTCTCCGCTATCGCATTTTGATGCGCGCCGGGTAGATTTTTCCCTCGCGCGGTTACGCCATTATACCGGCACGCCCGTCGAACATTTTCAGCCATTCGTTTTGTTTACCAACTACACACGTTATGTGGATGAATTCGTTCGTTGGGGGTGCAGCCAGATCCTCGATCCTGATAGTCCCTACATTGCTCTTTCCTGTGCTGGAGGGATATGGATCACCGCCGAAACAGAAGCCCCTGAAGAGGCGATTTCTGACCTCGCATGGAAAAAACACCAGATGCCAGCATGGCATTTAATCACTGCCGATGGTCAGGGTATTACTCTGGTGAATATTGGCGTGGGTCCGTCAAATGCTAAAACCATCTGCGATCATCTGGCGGTGCTACGCCCGGATGTCTGGCTGATGATTGGTCACTGCGGTGGATTACGTGAAAGCCAGTCCATTGGTGATTATGTACTTGCACATGCTTATTTACGTGATGACCACGTTCTTGATGCAGTTTTGCCGCCCGATATCCCTATTCCCAGCATTGCTGAAGTGCAACGCGCGCTTTATGACGCCACCAAATTGGTCAGTGGCAGGCCGGGTGAGGAAGTTAAACAGCGGCTACGTACTGGCACTGTGGTAACTACTGATGACAGGAACTGGGAATTGCGTTACTCGGCTTCTGCGCTTCGTTTTAACTTAAGTCGGGCCGTAGCGATTGACATGGAAAGTGCAACCATTGCAGCACAAGGATACCGTTTCCGCGTGCCATACGGGACGCTACTGTGTGTTTCAGATAAACCATTGCATGGTGAGATTAAACTTCCCGGCCAGGCTAACCGTTTTTATGAAGGTGCAATTTCCGAACACTTGCAGATTGGCATCCGGGCAATTGATTTACTGCGCGCTGAAGGCGATCGACTGCATTCCCGTAAACTACGAACCTTTAATGAGCCGCCGTTCCGATAATGGGCTCAGATCCTTTGCGTCAGGAAAAGATGTGAAGGATTTTAAAAGCAAAAAGCCCGCTATCAAAGCGGGCTTTTCAAAATCTGGCTCCTCTGACTGGACT
>NZ_PZKQ01000078.1:0-37056 GCF_003046645.1 Escherichia sp. MOD1-EC6475
GTCCATCACATCGGCCTACGCATCCGACACCTGTCTTTTACATCATTTCAATCACATCATCATCGCCGGGCTTACCGCCGCTTAACGCTTCGTCGAAGTAATGTTTCGGAATGGTATAACGCAAGTGATCCAGGGCAAATTGCATACTGCGATTATCGATCGCATGACCTAAATCCTCCACGATATCCAGCGTCACATCTCCACCGGCGTTAATTAACGCTTCCTGTGCCGCGACCGCATGAGCCAGATCGATAACCGGATCTTCACCACCGTGGATCAGGTGAATTGTTGTAGCAGTAGAAGCTGTTTCCGGCAGGCTGGCATAGCGTCCGTTAAAGGCGATGACGCGTGAGGCAAGACCCGGTTCGGCTTTAATGCTCTCCAGCGCCATAATCGCGCCTTGTGAGAAACCGATCAGCGCCGTAGCGTTAGCCCCTACTCCGCTCTGTTTCTGCCAGTAGCGTACCGTCTCAATAAACGTCGGCATGATGGCATCCACCCGCGCCTGGCGATTCTCTTCCGTTACGCCCTGCACCGAAAACCATTGACGCCCCGCCGGATTACCGCTCGGCTCAGCACCACCGACACTTACCACCAGCGCATCTGGAAACAACGGTGCAAACCAGCTACCGATTTCCCCCATTGCCACCGGATTATCCCCGACACCGTGGAAAAGCAGTAACAACTGTTGGGCAGGTTTATCCGGGCTTTGAACAACAAAATGGTCATGTTTCATGGCGAACTCCTTAACTGATGTCATTAATTTTACGCCGCTGACTCACAATGACCATGGGATAAAATTGAAGGAGTCAGTGAAAAAATTGCCATTGTGTTATGCAATTGCGCAGGCGTTCAGTGCGGACATCATCAAGTGCGAATAGCGCCTGCGCGGCTTCTTCGCGTTGGCGAACCAGCAATGCCTTACGGCCTGAAAGTTTAAGTGTGGTACATAACTGCGCGTCGCTGGCGTTTTTCTGTAAACGTCCGCGCAGCGCCGGTAATGCCAGTTCACTGGTTTGCAGCAGGCGTGTTAAACAACCTAACGACGTTAAAAGGGGGCGATGAGCGAAAGCAAAACCGGTCAGTTCAAGCCAGTCATCATCAGAAAGCATGATGTCGTTTAACGGATCAACCGGGATGCTTTCACCATTCCACTGCATGAGAATTTGCACGTCGCGGCGTAAACGATAATGCTCACGTTGTGCCAGTTGTTTACCCGCTTCGCTCATTGGTAACAGCGCCATCGCCGTATAACAGCCGCTGCTGGCTTCGCGATGATTGCCCATCCGTACCAGCACAAAACCGCAGCGTTGCCAGAAACGCCATAATTCCTCGGTGTAGCCAAAACTCACTGAAAGATAGTCGAGGCTATGCATGTATTGCACTGCGTCAGCAATAAGTTGCTGCCCTGTGCCTTCCCGCTGACGCGCCGGATGGACTGCAATGCGGCTGACACGCCGCCCGCGTAACGTCGCCGCCAGTGGATTGCTGCCGTGTGCCGCCAGCGACTGAGCTACCAGGTTGCCACGCGGGCGACGAAAACCTGCCCAGACCGCCTGACTCAGTTCTTCAGATAATCCCCCTTCATCCACCAGCCACAGCGCCCCGGCAATCTCGTTTTCGCCTGCTGCCTGTAAAAAATGTTGCCCCGGCGCGTCCATCATCCGTCGTAAATCCAGCGGTGAAGTCCGGTAGTGCGCACCAGATAATAACTGGTAAACCTTTAACGGCGTTTCTGGCTCGCTTCGCCATAAAGTCTGTTCAAATGCAGAAATGACGATGTTGCCTTGGGGTACGCGCGTGAAGGTTTCATCGTCAAAAACCAGTGCCTCGCTAACCACTTTTTCCAGCGGGCATCCCTGTGCCCAACGGATCGGCTGTTGCAATTCAAAACGCTGCAAATGCGGGAAGCGGGCGCAAAATTTCAGCAAAAAGCCACGTCCGGTGCCTTCATAGCCCTGCACCGTAGTGGTTAACAAAGTACGCGGAAAGCGTGATACCAGTTGATGTAATAGTGGGGCGGGTATTGCAGCAGCTTCATCGATGACCAGCCAGTCGGCTTTTTCTTCACTGAACAGCAATGCATCCGGCGCAACAAAACGAAACTTATCTCCGGCAAACTGGGCCAGCACATCCGTTGCGGCTCTCGCAGGCGCAGTGACTATCGCTCTGCCCGCAATACGGGAAATGAGTTGCCCTGCCAGCGCCGACTTACCGCGTCCGCGCGCAGCAGTTACCGCTGCCACGCCCGGTGGCATAGTCAGAAGCTGCTGTAGTATCTGTTGTTGTTTCGGTTGCGGTGCGCCGGTAGCGGATTGCCAGTCAGAACGGGGAACAAAATCCGCCAACATTAGTGGCTGGTCTTGTCGCCAGAGAATAGCGTCGTCATCTGCCGCAAGTACACGTTTGAGATGCTGGACAAAATGCGGTGTAGCGATGGGACTGGCGCAATCACTCCAGCGCAGCGAATCAGCATCGGGATGGTTTTCCCATTCTTCCCATACAGGAAGTAACAAAACCAGCCAACTGCCCGCTTTCAGCGTTCCACCAAGCGCCGCAAAGGCTGCGGCATCAAAGCCCTGGCGGGCATCGAATACCGAATGCTGGAACTCGCGCCCAAGTAAAGTTTGTAGCGCCGCTGGCGTACAGTGGTTTTCAGAAGTTGGCTGCGGCGATACCCACAGCCAGTCGCCAGGTAATGCGTCACGCAATTTGAGCGCATGTTCACAACACCAGCACGCATCCCCGCTCAACACCAACAGGCGGCGAATCCCTTCGCGTTTCATTTGCGCTGTTAATGTGTGTAGCGCGGTCAGTTCAGCCATCCCTGCCCCGAAAGTTAAATGCTTTTACCGAAAGTATTGCATTGTGCCGGATCGCCGCTGTCGAAACCACGTTTAAACCAGCTATAGCGTTGTTGAGATGTACCATGAGTAAAGCTGTCCGGCACTACCCGCCCCTGACTTTGCTGCTGTAAGCGGTCATCGCCGATGGCTTGCGCCGCATTCAGCGCCTCTTCCAGATCGCCAGTTTCCAGAACGCCTTGTTGCTGCATACTGTGCCCCCAGACACCGGCAAAGCAATCAGCCTGGAGTTCCATACGCACAGACAAGCGGTTCACTTCCGCCTGCGTCGCGTTTTGTTGCAATTGACGAACTTTCGGCTCAATGCCTAACAGTTTCTGCACATGATGACCGACTTCATGGGCGATAACGTATCCCTGAGCGAAATCACCATCCGCACCCAGTTTGTCTTTCATGTCATCATAGAAAGAGAGATCGATATAGACCGTACCATCCGCCGGGCAATAGAACGGCCCCATAATGGACTGTCCGGCGCCGCAACCGGTGCGCGTCATTCCGCGATACATCACCAGCTTCGGTTGCTGATAAGTCTTACCCATTTTCTCGAATTGCTGCCCCCAGGTGTCTTCCGTGGTTGCCAGAATTACCGAGGTGAATTTTGCCGCTTCGTCTTCATTTGGGCTAATTGAGCGCGTTGATTGCTGTTGGGAAATCGGCTGTCCGGTCATCAACCCAGTTAAATCAACACCATAGTAGCCAGCGACCAGCACCACTACCAGTAAAATCAGCCCACCTTTACCGCTTGGCAGACGGAAACCGGGACCGCCCATTGACGGACCACCAGAGCTGTTTCGCCTGTCTTCAACATTGTCACTTTCACGACGCCCTTGCCAGCGCATAGATACCTCAACAATATATTCATTATAGTGATGATCGTAGGTGCTTCAGAGGAAGATTACCACAGAAAAACGGGAGGAAATGATGGAGGAATGAGCGTTCAATTCACGTCTTACAAGAGCGGTCATCTTGCCGTGCCAGCAGCACGGCAAGATGATGAACAGAAAAATCAGTCCAGCTGTACACCCAGGCGGCGGGCGACGGCTTCATAGGCTTCAATCAGGCCACCGAGACTCTGGCGGAAACGGTCTTTGTCCATTTTCTCCAGCGTTTCTTTGTCCCACAGGCGGCTACCGTCCGGGGAGAACTCATCGCCCAGCACGACTTCGCCTTTGTACAGACCAAACTCCAGCTTGAAGTCGACCAGAATCAGACCGGCATCATCGAACAGTTTTTTCAGCACGTCGTTCGCTTTGTAAGTCAGCTCTTTCATACGCGCCAGATTCTCTTTGCTTACCCAGCCAAAAGTTTCGCAATAAGATTCGTTAACCATCGGGTCATGCATGGCGTCGTTTTTCAGGAACAGATCGAACAGCGGCGGGTTCAGCTCAATACCTTCTTCAATTCCAAGACGTTTCACCAGAGAGCCAGCAGCACGGTTACGTACGACACACTCGACCGGCACCATATCCAGCTTTTTCACCAGACATTCGGTATCGGAGAGCAGACGCTCCATTTGAGTCGGGATACCCGCTTCAGCCAGTTTGCTCATAATGAAGTAGTTGAACTTGTTGTTCACCATACCTTTGCGATCAAACTGCTCAATGCGCGCGCCATCACCTGCTGACGTATCATTGCGGAATTCGAGCACCAACAGATCCGGGTTCTCCGTGCTGTATACGGTTTTCGCTTTACCACGATACAACTCAGCTTGCTTTTGCATCTTTATCACTCCTGGGTGTGAATTAACGTTTTAAAATCTTTTGCTGTCTGGTGTGCCGGATGTTTTGCCGAATGCGGCGCGAACGCCTTATCCGACCTGTGTCCGACAAACAAATTTCGTGCGAATTAACGCTAAAATCGCGTTTTTCTGCCGACGCACACGTTTGCGTATCATATCAGAAAAAAGGGCCGGATTACTCCAGCCCTGTATTTTTACTTGCTAAACGCTGCCTGGAAGACAGATACCAGTGCGTCGTTTTGGCTTTGAGTCAGCGTATGACCTTTCGGATCGATGAACTGCAAGCTGCTGCGGTTATCTAAATCACCGACCTGCAGTTTATAGTCACCGGATGCAAGACCTGGATCGCTCGCGCCCAGTTCCTGCCAGTCGTTGTCAGACAACGGCTTATAGGTCACGGCCATACTGCCCTGCGAACGGGTGCTATCGGTCACTTTCATGCCCACTTTTTCCAGCGCCGCTGGCAGACGTTGCCAAACCACGTTGAACGGCCCGCGAACGACCAGCATTGGTAAGCCTGTGTCATCAGCAGCACTTTGTACGTCCATGGTGGTGGAAGCACGGTTTTGCGCCGCATTAGCCGCGTCGGTCACGGATTTATCCAGACCGGCAGAAATGACGTTCATCATCTCCGTGCTGTAACGCTGCATGGAAGCCGCGTCTGCAACCGGTTTGCCCGCCTGCTCCAGGTTCAGCAGTTTCACCGTTACCGCCTGCTGATAACCCTGCGGTTTAACAGAGATTTGATAACGACCGCGATACTGCTCGTCTTCGTCAAGACGGTTCCATTGCACCCAATCGGTAGTCAGCGTCTGACCAGCATCATCGCGTTGGGTAATGGTGTAGTTTTTCGCCTGCAACACGCTAACAACCTGCGGCCACAAAGTATTGCCACGACCATTTTCTACCAGCAGCGAGGCGGTGTCGCCCGTAAACTGGGTACGTGCGCCGGAAATCAGCGCCAACGGCTGGGCAGGTGGACGAATGTCCAGCGCCTTACCGACAGCACCGCTACCGTTGGTCACCGGTATTGCATAATCACCGGAGGTCACCGGCAAAATCATTCCTGCCGGGGCATGAAGCTCCGCAAGCGGTGCCGCTTCCAGATAGGCTTCATCACCACTCACCTGACGCTTATAGCGTGAGTCAGAACTACAGGCTGCGAGTAACAGAACAAGCGATACACCCGCAACCTTTGCCAGGCGCGACTTTTGAACAGAGTAAGCCATCAAATCTCCCTAAACTTTACAGCAAACCGGCATACTTAAGCGCCGCTCTGACCGTCTCACGACCACTGTCGGTGATTGGAGTCATTGGCAGGCGCAGCGTATCGGTCGCCACAAGACCCAGTTCCTTACATGCCCATTTCACCGGGATTGGATTGGGTTCGACAAATAGTTTGTTGTGTAATGGCATCAGACGCTGGTTAATAACGCGTGCCTCGGCAAAATGCCCTTCTGCCGCCAGTTTGCACATCTGAGCCATATCACGCGCTGCGACGTTAGCCGTAACGGAAATAACGCCATGACCACCTAACTGCATGAAGTCCAGCGTGCTCGCATCATCGCCGCTCAGCAGAACAAAATCGTCTGAAACCAGCTCTTTGATCTGGTTAACACGCGTTAAGTTCCCTGTTGCCTCTTTGATTCCGATAATATTTTTTACTTTCGCCAGACGGCCCACCGTTTCTGGTAGCAGATCGCAGCCAGTACGGGACGGCACATTATACAGGATTTGCGGCAGGTCAGTATGTTCAGCGATGGCTTTGAAATGCTGATACAGACCTTCCTGCGACGGGCGGTTGTAATAAGGGGTCACCGTCAGGCAGCCAACAATGCCACTGTCATTGAAACGCTGTGTCAGGCTAATGGCTTCCGCAGTAGCGTTAGCGCCAGTTCCGGCAATTACCGGAATACGCCCATCAGCCAGCTCCAGGGTCATCATCACCACATCAACATGTTCGTCATGATTCAGGGTAGCGGACTCACCAGTGGTGCCAACAGAAACAATCGCCGAAGTACCGCTGGCGACATGATAATCAATCAGTTTTTTTAAGCTAGCCCGACAGACATTACCTTTTTCATCCATCGGAGTAACAATCGCGACAATACTTCCCGTGAACATGGGCCATCCTCTGTGCAAACAAGTGTCTCAATGGTACGTTTGGTATGGCATTAAAAGCAAGCAGACAGAACCGTTCTGATTGTTGTATGCATGTTTTTTTTATGCTTTCCTTAAGAGCTACTCTCCCCCTTGAAGGAATAACCGGTTTGACACTGTCATCGCAACATTATCTGGTGATCACTGCGCTGGGTGCCGATCGCCCAGGAATTGTGAACACTATCACCCGTCATGTCAGTAGTTGCGGCTGTAATATTGAAGACAGTCGCCTGGCGATGCTGGGAGAAGAGTTCACCTTTATCATGCTGCTTTCCGGTTCATGGAACGCAATCACCTTGATCGAATCAACGTTACCGTTGAAAGGTGCCGAACTGGATCTTTTAATCGTGATGAAGCGCACGACGGCTCGTCCGCGTCCGCCGATGCCCGCATCTGTCTGGGTTCAGATCGATGTGGCAGATTCACCGCATTTAATTGAACGCTTTACCGCACTTTTTGACGCGCACCATATGAACATTGCGGAGCTAGTGTCTCGCACGCAACCTGCTGAAAATGAACGAGCTGCGCAACTACATATTCAGATAACCGCCCACAGCCCGGCGTCTGCGGACTCAGCAAATATTGAACAAGCCTTCAAAGCACTATGTACAGAACTCAATGCGCAAGGCAGTATTAGCGTCGTCAATTATTCCCAACATGATGAACAGGATGGAGTTAAGTAATGAATCCACTGAAAGCCGGTGACATCGCACCGAAATTTAGCTTGCCGGATCAAGACGGAGAACAAGTTAATTTGACCGACTTCCAGGGACAGCGTGTTCTGGTTTATTTCTACCCGAAAGCCATGACCCCCGGCTGTACCGTACAAGCTTGTGGCTTACGCGATAACATGGATGAGTTGAAAAAAGCCGGTGTTGATGTACTGGGTATTAGCACCGATAAACCCGAAAAACTCTTCCGTTTTGCGGAAAAAGAGCTGCTCAACTTTACGCTTCTGTCTGATGAGAACCACCAGGTGTGCGAACAATTCGGCGTCTGGGGAGAGAAGTCCTTCATGGGCAAAACTTACGATGGTATTCACCGCATCAGCTTCTTGATCGATGCTGACGGAAAAATCGAACATGTATTTGACGATTTCAAAACCAGCAATCACCACGACGTAGTGATTAACTGGCTGAAAGAACACGCCTGATTACTTTGCTCCATTCCGTGCTGGCTGCGCTTGCGGCCAGCACACCTCACATCCGGCGATGTAGCGGAATGAAGGTTAATCTTGCGCGATTTGGCCATCGGGCCAGGCATGGATTACCGCTTTAATTAGCGTAGCCAGAGGAATGGCAAAGAACACGCCCCAGAATCCCCACAACCCACCGAAGATCACCACCGATAAAATAATCACCAGCGGATGCAGGTTAACCGCTTCGGAGAACAACACCGGTACTAACAGGTTGCCATCCAGCGCCTGGATAATCAGATATACCGCGAAACAGCTCCAGAATTCAGTGCCAGCACCAAACTGGAATAGTGCCACGCCGACCACCGGAATAGTCACCACAAATGCGCCAATGTACGGAATAAGCACTGAGAAGCCGACCAGCACCGCCAGCAGCAGCGAATAGTTCAGTCCGAAAAGCAAGAACCCCAGCCAGGTGGCGATCCCCACCACAATCATCTCCAGCACCTTGCCACGGATGTAGTTGGTGATTTGCTGATTCATCTCCTTCCAGACCTGGCCTGCCAGCCCACGGTTACGCGGAAGCACCCGACGGACAGCATTCAACATTTGCTCTTTATCTTTCAGAAGGAAAAAGACCATCAGCGGCACCAGCACCAGATAGACGGCAATGGTCAGCAGGCCCACCAGCGAGGCGAGAGAGATTTTCACCACCGAATCGCCCATGGTGAGCATCCGACTGCGCATATTGTCGGCCATCGCATCAATAATGCCCGCATCCATTAACGCCGGATAACGGCGCGGCAACGTGGCGGCAAAATCAGACAGTTTATTGAGCATCCCCGGCATATCGCGGATTAAATAGATGCCCTGCTGCCAGGCGATAGGCAGTACCACGAACGCCATCAGCAGCAAAATACCCACGAAAACCACCAATACAATCGACGTCGCCCAACGGCGGGAACAGCCAATAGATTGCAGGCGCACGGTTGGCCATTCCAGCAAATAGGCCAGCACAATAGCCACCAGCAACGGTGCGAGCAGGCCACTAAAGAAAAAGATAATGCCAAATCCGGCAACTAAAATAACCAGCAAGGCAATCGCTTCCGGGTCGCTAAAACGGCGGCGATACCATTGCATCAACATTTCGAGCATAAAGACCTTCCCTGAACCTCAAGAGCGGGATTGCGATCCGCAATTGTATCGAAATGTCACAAAAAAGACTTCGCTTTTTATGACGGATTCAGGAAACTGAAAAGTCATTTGAGTGGGCTAATCTTCGTCGCTACACTCAAAGGCGGCGCGGTGGGAACGATATTTCACAGTATCGGTCAAATGACTATCTCCAGAAATACAGGACAGAGGTTATGTTCAGGCAGTTGAAAAAAAACCTGGTTGCAACCCTCATTGCTGCTATGACCATCGGTCAGGTAGCCCCGGCGTTTGCCGATAGCGCAGACACTTTGCCGGATATGGGAACCTCCGCAGGAAGCACGCTTTCCATTGGTCAGGAAATGCAGATGGGCGACTATTATGTTCGCCAGCTACGCGGCAGCGCGCCGTTAATTAATGACCCGCTATTAACGCAATATATTAATTCGCTGGGGATGCGCCTGGTTTCACATGCAAACTCCGTTAAGACGCCGTTCCATTTCTTTCTGATCAATAACGACGAAATCAACGCCTTTGCTTTCTTTGGCGGCAACGTGGTGCTGCACTCTGCCTTGTTCCGTTATTCCGATAACGAAAGTCAACTGGCTTCGGTCATGGCGCACGAAATCTCCCACGTCACCCAACGTCACCTGGCGCGAGCGATGGAAGATCAGCAACGCAGCGCGCCGCTTACCTGGGTCGGGGCGTTAGGTTCTATTTTACTGGCAATGGCCAGCCCGCAGGCGGGGATGGCGGCGCTGACCGGTACGCTGGCGGGAACGCGCCAGGGGATGATCAGCTTCACCCAGCAAAATGAACAGGAAGCAGACCGTATTGGTATTCAGGTGCTGCAACGCTCGGGGTTCGATCCGCAGGCGATGCCGACCTTCCTCGAAAAACTGCTCGATCAGGCGCGCTACTCTTCGCGTCCGCCGGAAATTCTGCTGACTCACCCGTTACCGGAGAGCCGCCTGGCAGATGCCCGCAACCGTGCTAATCAGATGCGCCCGATGGTGGTGCAGTCGTCGGAAGATTTCTATCTGGCAAAAGCGCGCACACTGGGGATGTACAATTCCGGACGTAACCAGCTCACCAGTGATTTGCTGGATGAATGGGCGAAAGGTAACGTTCGTCAGCAACGGGCGGCGCAATATGGTCGTGCTTTACAGGCGATGGAAGCCAATAAATACGACGAGGCACGGAAAACGCTGCAACCGTTACTGGCGGCAGAACCCGGCAACGCGTGGTATCTCGATCTGGCTACCGATATCGACCTTGGGCAAAACAAAGCCAATGATGCGATCAATCGCCTGAAAAATGCCCGTGATTTACGCACCAATCCGGTGTTGCAGCTCAACCTGGCAAACGCTTATCTGCAAGGTGGGCAGCCACAGGAAGCGGCTAATATTCTGAATCGCTACACTTTTAATAATAAAGATGACAGCAATGGCTGGGATTTGCTGGCACAGGCAGAAGCCGCGCTAAATAACCGCGATCAGGAATTGGCAGCGCGAGCAGAAGGTTATGCACTCGCAGGGCGACTCGATCAGGCCATTTCCTTGTTGAGTAGCGCCAGTTCGCAGGTGAAATTAGGCAGCCTGCAACAAGCGCGTTACGATGCGCGCATCGACCAGTTGCGCCAGTTGCAGGAACGCTTTAAGCCTTATACCAAGATGTAATTTGCATTAAAGGAAGAACAATGACCAAACAGGTAAAAATCTACCATAACCCACGCTGTTCAAAGAGCCGTGAAACGCTGAACCTGCTGAAAGAAAACGGCGTGGAGCCAGAAGTGGTGCTCTATCTTGAGACACCCGCCGATGCGGCAACGCTGCGCGATTTGCTGAAAATGCTGGGGATGAATAGCACCCGTGAATTGATGCGCCAGAAAGAGGAGCTTTATAAAGAGCTGAACCTGGCTGACAGTTCGCTTAGCGAAGAGGCGCTGATTCAGGCGATGGTGGATAATCCGAAGCTGATGGAGCGCCCGATTGTGGTCGCCAATGGCAAAGCGCGCATTGGACGTCCACCGGAACAAGTGCTGGAAATCGTGGGTTAAGATGTGCCCCATCGCTAGTTAAGGCACATTGCCGGATGCGACGCTTGCCGCGTCTTGTCCGGCCTGTGATTGCATTGGACGCGCTTCGCATAGATCGGATAAGGCGTTCGCGCCGCATCCGATAATAAACACCTTACCTACAGCTTCAGAATCTCTTTCACAAACGGAATGGTCAGCTTACGCTGTGCGGTAATAGACGCATGATCGAGCTGATCCAGTGTCATAAATAGCGTGCGCATCTCTCTGTCGAGCCGCTTCAGCAAGAAGCGTCCCACATCTTCCGGCAGTTCAAAACCACGCAAACGCGCGCGTAACTGTAGCGCCTGCAACTTATCTTCATCAGAAAGTGGCTGCAATTTGTAGATCTGCCCCCAGTCAAGACGCGACGCGAGATCCGGTAATCCCAGATTCAACTGACGCGGTGGACGATCGCCAGTGATCAACAACCGTGTTTTACCCGACTCCAGAATTCGATTGTAGAGATCGAAAATCGCCATCTCCCACAACTCATCGCCGGCAATACACTCAATGTTGTCGATGCAAACCAGCGACAAATGCTCCATACCGTCGAGCACTTCAGGTACAAACCAGGTGCGTTTATCCAGCGGGACATAGCCCACCGCATCGCCACGCTGCGACAATTCCGCGCAAGCCGCATGCAGCAGATGGCTGCGCCCCGCGCCTTCGCGTGCCCAGAGATAGATGTAACCGCTATGTTCCTGACGCAGCACGTTTTGCAGCGCGGCCAGTAGAGAGGAGTTATCCCCCGGCCAGAAACTTGCGAAGGTTTCGTCGTCAGGAAGATAAAGTGGCAAAGAGAGCTGTGCCGGTGTGTTCAGAGATACCTCAACCAGGATTTCACAAAATCGCGAGAAGTTTACCACAGAATCCCATGATGTTTGAACCGGGCAGCAACACTGCCCGGTCAGTACATTATTTGTCTGTTATATCCGCGTCTTCTGCGTCCAGCACCACTTCTTCAGGGCGCAGCACGCTAATCAGTTTGAAGATCAGACTTAAGCCGATACCGACGATAGTCGCCAGCGCCATGCCTTTCAGCTCTGCCGCGCCAATGTTTACCTTCGCGCCACTGACGCCGATGATCAAAATCACGGAAGTCAGGATCAGATTCTGTGCTTTGTTGTAATCCACTTTCGATTCGATCAACACACGAATACCGGAAGCACCGATGACACCGTAAAGCAGCAGCGAAACACCGCCCATTACTGGCAGTGGGATCATCTGGATAGCGGCAGCCAGTTTACCTACACAGGAAAGCAGGATAGCGAGAATCGCCGCGCCGCCGATAACCCAGGTACTGTAAACGCGAGTGATCGCCATAACGCCAATGTTTTCCCCGTAGGTGGTGTTTGGCGTGGAACCAAAGAAGCCGGAGATCACGGTCGACAGGCCGTTAGCAAACATCGAACGGTGCAGACCCGGATCGCGCAGCAGATCTTTTTTGACAATGTTAGCCGTTACTACCAGGTGCCCTACATGTTCGGCAATAACCACTAACGCCGCTGGCAGAATAGTCAGAATGGCGAACCACTCGAAGCGCGGCGTATAGAGAGTTGGCAGAGCAAACCAGTGAGCATTAATAATCGGCGTGGTATCGACAATTCCCATTGCGAAAGAGAGCGCGTACCCCACCAGCACGCCAATTAAAATCGGGATAATGGCCAGGAAACCACGGAACAGCACGGAACCTAAAACCGTGACCGCCAGCGTGGTAATAGAAATGATGATGGTTTTGGAATCTGGCGTTTGCCCTTCAGCCGGGAGTAAACCGGCCATACCAGCAGCTACGCCCGCCAGCTCCAGACCAATGACGGCAACGATTGCGCCCATTGCCGCAGGTGGAAACAACACGTCCAGCCAGCCAGTTCCCGCTTTCTTCACGATGAAAGAGACCAGACAGAACAGCACGCCACACATAATAAAGCCGCCCAATGCGACTTCATAACCCAACGGCAACAGTAACAATACCGGTGAAATAAAGGCAAAGCTGGAGCCGAGATAAGCCGGGATTTTACCTTTACAGATGAAGAGATACAGCAGCGTCCCGATACCGTTAAATAACAGTACGGTCGCCGGGTTAATATGAAATAAGACGGGCACCAGGACGGTTGCACCAAACATGGCGAACAAATGTTGCAAACTAAGCGGGATTGTCTGTAAAAGTGGCGGTCTTTCACTCACCCCGATAGCACGGCGCGTCATAGTATATTCCTCTGTATTATGTGTTATAGGCGCTTTACTCAAAAAAAAGCCGACTCTTAAAGTCGGCTTTAATTATTTTTATTCTTTATTTTGTACCAAAGATTTTGTCACCGGCATCGCCAAGCCCCGGAATAATGTATCCGTGCTCGTTCAATCCCTGGTCAATTGATGCGGTATACAGCTCGACGTCCGGGTGCGCTTTTTCCAGCGCAGCGATACCTTCTGGCGCAGCCACCAGCACCAGCACTTTAATGCTGCTGCAGCCCGCTTTTTTCAGCAGGTCGATGGTCGCGATAACGGAACCACCAGTTGCCAGCATTGGGTCAACGATCAGCGCCATACGCTCATCGATGTTAGAAACCAGTTTCTGGAAGTACGGTACTGGTTCCAGCGTTTCTTCATTACGGTACATACCGACTACGCTGATGCGCGCGCTCGGAACGTTTTCCAGCACGCCGTCCATCATCCCCAGACCGGCGCGCAGAATTGGCACCACGGTAATTTTCTTACCTTTAATCTGGTCGATTTCCACCGGGCCATTCCAGCCCTCGATGGTTACTTTTTCAGTTTCGAGGTCAGCGGTCGCTTCGTAAGTCAGCAGGCTACCCACTTCGGAAGCGAGTTCGCGAAAGCGCTTGGTGCTGATATCTTGCTCACGCATCAGTCCCAGCTTGTGTTTGACGAGTGGGTGTTTGACTTCCACGATCTTCATACTCTTTCTCCTTTGAGGGGCAGCCACAAAAAAAATCGACGGATTATACCTCCTTTCTTTAAGGCGGCAATATTATTTTCGTTGATTTTAGTCAAAACCATAAAAATTTTAGATAAAGTTATTTCATAATCAAACAGTTAATAACGATAATTATCCTGGAAAAAAATCATTCATCCCCTCTATGTACACCTTTTTTTGTCACTCTCTCGGTAAAAAGAGGTTAAAAAAGGTTGTGTAAAGCAGTCTCGCAAACGTTTGCTTTCCCTGTTAGAATTGCGCCGAATTTTTATTTTTCTACCGCAAGTAACGCGTGGGGACCCAAGCAGTGACCGATAAAACCTCTCTTAGCTACAAAGATGCCGGTGTTGATATTGACGCGGGTAATGCTCTGGTTGGAAGAATCAAAGGCGTAGTGAAGAAAACGCGTCGCCCGGAAGTGATGGGCGGTCTGGGCGGCTTCGGTGCGCTGTGTGCGTTGCCGCAAAAATATCGCGAACCCGTGCTGGTTTCCGGCACTGACGGCGTGGGCACTAAACTGCGTCTGGCGATGGACTTAAAACGTCACGACACCATTGGTATCGATCTGGTCGCCATGTGCGTTAATGATCTGGTGGTGCAAGGCGCTGAACCGCTGTTTTTCCTCGACTATTACGCAACCGGAAAGCTGGATGTTGATACTGCTGCATCAGTGATCAGCGGCATCGCCGAAGGTTGTCTGCAATCGGGCTGTTCGCTGGTGGGGGGCGAAACGGCAGAAATGCCGGGGATGTATCACGGTGAAGATTATGACGTTGCTGGTTTCTGCGTTGGCGTGGTAGAAAAATCAGAAATCATCGATGGTTCTAAAGTTAGCGACGGTGATGTGCTGATTGCGCTCGGCTCCAGCGGCCCGCACTCGAACGGCTATTCGCTGGTGCGCAAAATTCTCGAAGTCAGCGGTTGTGATCCACAAACCACCGAACTCGACGGCAAACCATTAGCCGATCATCTGTTGGCACCGACCCGTATTTACGTGAAGTCAGTACTGGAGTTGATCGAAAAGGTCGACGTGCACGCTATTGCGCACCTGACCGGCGGCGGCTTCTGGGAAAACATTCCGCGCGTATTGCCGGAAAACACCCAGGCAGTGATTGATGAATCCTCCTGGCAGTGGCCGGAAGTGTTCAACTGGCTGCAAAGGGCAGGTAATGTCGAGCGCCATGAAATGTATCGCACCTTCAACTGCGGCGTCGGGATGATTATCGCCCTGCCTGCTCCGGAAGTGGACAAAGCTCTCACTCTGCTTAATGCCAACGGTGAAAACGCGTGGAAAATCGGTATCATCAAAGCCTCTGATTCCGAACAACGCGTGGTTATCGAATAATGAATATTGTGGTGCTTATTTCCGGCAACGGAAGTAATTTGCAGGCAATTATTGACGCCTGCAAAACCAACAAAATTAAAGGCACCCTACGGGCAGTTTTCAGCAATAAGGCCGACGCGTTCGGCCTTGAACGCGCCCGCAAAGCCGGTATTGCAACGCATACGCTCATCGCCAGCGCGTTTGACAGTCGTGAAGCCTATGACCGGGAGTTGATTCACGAAATCGATATGTACGCTCCCGACGTGGTTGTACTGGCCGGTTTTATGCGCATTCTCAGCCCGGCGTTTGTCTCCCATTATGCCGGGCGTTTGCTGAACATTCACCCTTCCCTGCTGCCAAAATATCCCGGTTTGCACACCCATCGGCAGGCGCTGGAAAATGGCGATGAGGAACACGGTACATCGGTGCATTTCGTCACCGATGAACTGGACGGTGGTCCGGTTATTTTACAGGCGAAAGTCCCGGTATTTGCCGGTGATACGGAAGATGACATCACCGCCCGCGTACAAACCCAGGAGCACGCCATTTATCCGCTGGTGATTAGCTGGTTTGCCGATGGTCGTCTGAAGATGCACGAAAACGCCGCGTGGCTGGATGGTCAGCGTCTGCCGCCGCAGGGCTACGCTGCCGACGAGTAATTCCCTCGTAGTTAAAGCGCCAGCCCTGCCGTTGGCGTTTTTCAATTCACCTGTAAATTGCAGGCTCCAGCAGTTTTTTTCTCCCTTTTCTGGCATAGTTGGACATCTGCCAATATTGCTCGCCATAATATCCAGGCAGTGTCCCGTGAATAAAACGGAGTAAAAGTGGTAATGGGTCAGGAAAAGCTATACATCGAAAAAGAGCTCAGTTGGTTATCGTTCAATGAACGCGTGCTTCAGGAAGCGGCGGACAAATCTAACCCGCTGATTGAAAGGATGCGTTTCCTGGGGATCTATTCCAATAACCTTGATGAGTTCTATAAAGTCCGCTTCGCTGAACTGAAGCGACGCATCATTATTAGCGAAGAACAAGGTTCCAATTCTCATTCCCGTCATTTGCTGGGTAAAATTCAGTCCCGCGTGCTGAAAGCCGATCAGGAATTCGACGGCCTCTACAACGAACTGTTGCTGGAGATGGCGCGCAACCAGATTTTCCTGATTAATGAACGCCAGCTCTCCGTCAATCAACAAAACTGGCTGCGTCATTATTTTAAGCAGTATCTGCGTCAGCACATTACGCCGATTTTAATCAACCCTGACACTGACTTAGTGCAATTTCTGAAAGATGATTACACCTATCTGGCGGTAGAAATTATCCGTGGTGATACCATTCGTTATGCGCTGCTGGAGATCCCCTCAGATAAAGTGCCGCGCTTTGTTAATTTGCCGCCGGAAGCACCGCGCCGACGCAAACCCATGATTCTTCTGGATAACATTCTGCGTTACTGCCTTGATGATATTTTCAAAGGCTTCTTTGATTATGACGCGCTGAATGCCTATTCAATGAAGATGACCCGCGATGCCGAATACGATTTAGTGCACGAGATGGAAGCCAGCCTGATGGAGCTGATGTCTTCCAGTCTGAAGCAGCGTTTAACCGCAGAACCGGTGCGTTTTGTTTATCAGCGCGATATGCCCAGTGCGCTAGTTGAGGTGTTGCGCGAAAAACTGACTATTTCCCGCTACGACTCCATCGTACCCGGTGGCCGTTATCATAATTTTAAAGACTTTATTAATTTCCCCAATGTTGGCAAAGCCAATCTGGTGAATAAACCACTGCCGCGTTTACGCCACATTTGGTTTGATAAAGCCCAGTTCCGTAACGGTTTTGATGCCATTCGCGAACACGATGTGCTGCTCTATTACCCTTATCACACTTTTGAACATGTGCTGGAACTGCTACGCCAGGCCTCGTTCGACCCAAGCGTACTGGCGATTAAAATTAATATTTACCGCGTAGCGAAAGATTCGCGCATCATCGACTCGATGATCCACGCCGCTCACAACGGTAAGAAAGTCACCGTGGTGGTTGAGTTACAGGCGCGTTTCGACGAAGAAGCCAACATTCACTGGGCAAAACGGCTGACTGAAGCGGGCGTACACGTGATTTTCTCTGCGCCGGGGCTGAAAATTCACGCCAAATTGTTCCTGATTTCGCGTAAAGAAAACGGTGAGGTTGTGCGTTACGCGCATATCGGAACCGGGAACTTTAATGAAAAAACCGCGCGTCTTTATACCGACTACTCGCTGCTGACCGCCGATGCGCGCATCACCAACGAAGTACGCCGGGTGTTCAACTTTATTGAAAATCCATACCGTCCGGTAACTTTCGATTATTTAATGGTGTCGCCGCAAAACTCCCGTCGTTTGCTGTATGAAATGGTGGACCGTGAGATAGCCAACGCTCAACAAGGGCTGCCTTGCGGTATTACCCTGAAACTGAATAACCTGGTCGATAAAGGTCTGGTCGATCGACTGTATGCGGCCTCCAGTTCCGGCGTGCCGGTGAATCTACTGGTACGCGGAATGTGTTCGCTGATCCCCAATCTGGAAGGTATTAGCGACAATATTCGTGCTATTAGTATTGTCGATCGTTACCTTGAACATGATCGGGTTTATATTTTTGAAAACGGCGGCGATAAAAAAGTTTACCTTTCTTCCGCCGACTGGATGACACGCAATATTGATTATCGTATTGAAGTGGCTACACCGCTACTCGATCCCCGACTGAAGCAGCGGGTGCTGGACATCATCGAAATTCTGTTCAGCGATACAGTCAAAGCGCGTTATATCGATAAAGAACTCAGTAATCGCTACGTCCCCCGTGGTAACCGCCGCAAAGTACGGGCGCAATTGGCGATCTACGACTACATCAAATCACTCGAACAATCTGAATAACCCTATGCCAATACACGACAAATCCCCTCGTCCGCAGGAGTTCGCTGCGGTCGATCTTGGTTCAAACAGTTTCCACATGGTCATTGCCCGTGTGGTGGATGGCGCAATGCAGATTATTGGCCGCCTGAAACAACGGGTGCATCTGGCAGATGGTCTGGGGCCAGATAATATGTTGAGTGAAGAAGCGATGACGCGTGGCTTAAACTGCCTGTCGCTGTTTGCCGAACGCCTGCAGGGGTTTTCTCCTTCCAGCGTCTGTATTGTCGGAACCCATACGCTACGTCAGGCGCTGAATGCCACTGACTTTCTGAAGCGAGCAGAAAAGGTTATTCCCTACCCGATTGAAATTATTTCCGGCAACGAAGAAGCGCGTCTGATTTTTATGGGCGTGGAGCATACCCAGCCGGAAAAGGGCCGCAAACTGGTTATTGATATTGGTGGCGGCTCAACAGAACTGGTGATTGGTGAAAATTTCGAACCGATTCTCGTGGAAAGTCGCCGGATGGGTTGCGTCAGCTTTGCCCAGCTTTATTTCCAGGGCGGCATCATCAATAAAGAGAATTTTCAGCGCGCACGCATGGCGGCAGCGCAAAAACTGGAAACCTTAACCTGGCAATTCCGTATCCAGGGCTGGAATGTGGCAATGGGCGCTTCCGGCACCATTAAAGCTGCTCATGAAGTGTTGATGGAAATGGGCGAGAAAGACGGGATAATTACCCCGGAACGTCTGGAAAAACTGGTAAAAGAAGTTTTACGACACCGTAATTTCGCATCACTGAGTTTACCGGGTCTTTCCGAAGAGAGGAAAACTGTCTTCGTTCCAGGACTGGCGATTTTATGCGGTGTGTTTGATGCCTTAGCCATCCGTGAACTGCGCCTTTCTGACGGGGCGTTACGCGAAGGCGTGCTGTATGAAATGGAAGGACGTTTCCGCCATCAGGATGTGCGTAGCCGCACCGCCAGTAGTCTGGCTAACCAGTATCACATCGACAGTGAACAGGCCCGACGGGTGCTGGATACCACCATGCAGATGTACGAACAGTGGCGGGAACAGCAACCGAAACTGGCGCATCCACAGCTCGAAGCATTGCTGCGATGGGCCGCTATGCTGCATGAAGTCGGGTTGAATATCAACCATAGTGGTCTGCATCGACATTCTGCATATATTTTACAAAACAGCGACTTACCGGGATTTAATCAGGAGCAGCAGCTGATGATGGCGACACTGGTACGCTATCACCGTAAAGCGATTAAACTCGACGATCTGCCGCGCTTTACCTTGTTTAAGAAGAAACAGTTCCTGCCACTGATTCAGCTATTGCGCCTTGGCGTATTGCTCAACAATCAACGTCAGGCGACTACCACGCCGCCAACATTAACGCTGATTACCGATGACAGCCACTGGACCTTGCGTTTTCCGCATGACTGGTTTAGCCAGAACGCGCTGGTATTGCTTGATCTGGAAAAGGAACAAGAATACTGGGAAGGCGTGGCTGGCTGGCGGTTAAAAATTGAAGAAGAAAGTACGCCTGAAATCGCGGCTTAATATAAAATGAAAACGGGCCAACATGTTATGTTGGCCCAAATAAATTACGCGCTTTCCCGGACAGGTTCTCTTTCACCCAACATCGCCACTAACGGCTGCGGTTCACCAATCAAAAAGCCTTGCAGGTAATCAATACCCAAAGAGTGAACCGCCTGGCGAATCTCTTCATTTTCAACATATTCCGCAACCACTTGCATTTTCTTCATTCGCGCCAGATGACAAATTGATGCCACTATCTGGTAATCCAGACTATTCGAGACAATATTGCGTATGAAGCTGCCATCAATTTTTAATAAATTGGCATTCACATTTTTTAGCCGCGCATAACTGGCGTAGCCGGTGCCGAAATCATCAATTGCAATTTGGCATCCTAACTCCTGAAGATGCTGCAGCGTATTCTGTGCTTGCTTAACATTGGTCAGGGTATTACTCTCGGTTACCTCAAAGATAAGCTGCCACGCTTCTATTTGATATTTATTCAAAAATTTACTGACATCTAAAGGGAAACTCGCCTGACAAACGGAAGTGGGCGACAGGTTAATAGCAAATCGGCGAGCAGGCATTTTTTCTCTATTTTCCGCCATAAATTGCAGTGTATGCTCGATAACCCACATGTCGATGCTGGACGATAAGCCAAATTCATGCGCGACCGGTAAGAAATTGTCAGGATTGATGAGTTCGCCATTCTCTCCTTTCATGCGCAGCAGAATTTCATGATAAACATCACCGCGCACCCCTGTAATCGGCTGAGCCATCAGGCAAAAATCGTTATGCTCGAGCGCCTGTTGTAGCCGATTCATCATCGCCACCTTGTCTTTCAATTCACGTTGTAAATACATTGCCCCGCGACGCTGCATATTTTCCGGGGTATTGGTCACGATAGAAAGTTCGGCAACCGTATTTAGCTCCCCCAGCAGCAGATATATATGATTAACCGGTGAGCGGACATAGCAATAACTGACGCCAATCTGAGGCTGTAACGGCATTCCATCCCAAAAGAAACGAAACTGCTTCAGATGATTATCCAGCGTGGTAATGCGCTCCTGGTATGATTCTGTATTCAGTCGCAACGCAAGGTCGTTACCGGAAAGCTGATAAACAGCTTCGCCCGGTTCCAGCAACGGTGTCAGCCAGTGTGAAAGTTTTTGTTTATATTGAATGCGTAGCATGATACCATAGTTCTTTACCAGCATTTCCATGCCAGGGATGCGTAAATAACATAGCGCGGACCATGGTGCATCACGCAACGCACGGTTCAGGGCGCGAATATTTGGCAGATGAACAACCGGATCCACATATGCAAGCCGCTGAATGCGTCTGACCACCGCTCGCTGACGGGTTGCCAGAACAGCCATATAATTGACAATAAAAGAAAATACCAGATAACTGGAGGAAGTTATGGTCAGTTGCGTGGTATATCCAGGATAAAGGGGAATGTAGTTCTGATAGCTGTGAATGCTGATCATCAGCACTACCGCCCAGAGCAGCGATATAAACTTATAGCCATAGCGCATTGCTCCCCACATCATCAGCGGTAGCAATAACGATAACGTATAGTTGGTGCTAAAAATTGTGCTTTTTTCATTTAACGGCATACATAGCAACAACAACAACGCACCCATGCAAGCAACCAGATCGCAAATTCTTTTTTGGTAACCTTTTTGTCAACCTGCTGTTTTAATTGCGAATAATAGCTACGTAAATAAAACGGATTCCGCACCACCCGAATGATGAAGTAGCACAATGGGACGCCGATAAGATTACCTACCAGCAAGGCCTGGTAATTGATTAATGTCCCGAGGTTAAAGGGCATAACCCCTACCAGATTGTCTCTGCTTGCCAGTAACCCTACAAACGCAGCAAACTGGAAAAGTACCAGGAACAACGTTGCCGGAAAAACAATCTGCCAGAAAATTCGCTGGGAAATTAGGCGGGTATCCCCATGTGAAACGTTGTTACGCCGGGGAGAAAAAACCCTGTAACCACCCCAACAAATAATGACAATGATAATAAAATTAGTCGTTAACGAAAGCGTTTCATACAGGCCAAGCTCCGCATACTTACGAACAAAAATGCCTAATGCTATACCCGGTAATGCTGCCCAGTTAAAAAACATCATCATGCTGATCATCAGAGCCAGGGGCAGATAAAAGAGAAAAACTTCACCGGAGGAAATATGCGCAAAAGTATTTATTTGTGCGAAAACGGGCAAGATTAAAGAAGGCAGGATCAGCGGAAGCCCCCACCATTTATCACGTATTTTTATATAAGTTGCATTCAGTTTCATAGATGCTCAACAGAATTCCCCACATCCTGAAAGGGGTGTATTCAGACAGGCATCCCACCTGAATTCGACGGATGATTATTCATCACTATAGAGAGTATCGATTCTAAGTGTCATATGAAAGTTCCAATTGATATATATCAAACAAAACAACCCTGATTAATGAATTATTACGTTTATCATGTTAAGCCATCATCATTACATCATTATTGTAAATAATTAAATTAACTTCCATAACATTGGAATATGTATCCACTGACGCTTTTTTACATAATGAAGAATTGACCATTTTGCCCAGGTGTGCCTTAATGTAAGTACCGTCCACAGAGTGGGACATACTTCAAGGAACCTTTTGTGAGTCAGGCAACCAGTATGCGAAAACGACACCGATTTAACAGTCGCATGACCCGTATCGTACTACTCATCAGCTTTATCTTCTTCTTTGGTCGCTTTATCTACTCGTCTGTGGGTGCCTGGCAGCATCATCAGAGCAAAAAAGAAGCGCAGCAATCCACACTCTCTATCGAATCCCCGGTACAACGTTAGCGGTTACCTTCTCCATTTTAACTTAGCAAGACGGCGCATTGCTGCCCGATGTTTTTGCTCTTTGTAGTTAACAAAGCGGCAGGCATTCTTTCACCTTAAATTTCACCCATTGTCCTGACTGACGTAGATCCTGCCTAAGAAGTAATACGCTCTAAATTAATACATATATTTAAATTATATTTCTTTAATAATTTATTTTCCGCGTGAATTTTAATAAATTTAATCTATTAGTTTATACACAATACATTTACTTTCCTCTTTTGATGATCTTAAATATCTTATTTTTCGTAATGTGTATAACAAGGAATAGTGATGAAATTTAAAAAATGTCTTCTGCCTGTGGCAATTTTAGCGTCATTCACCCTGGCAGGATGCCAGTCAAATGCTGACGATCATGCCGCCGATGTTTATCAAACCGATCAACTGAATACAAAACAAGAAACCAAAACCGTTAATATTATTTCCATTCTTCCCGCCAAAGTTGCCGTAGACAACTCACAAAATAAACGGAACGCACAAGCCTTCGGCGCACTTATTGGGGCCGTCGCTGGCGGCGTTATCGGCCATAACGTCGGCTCCGGCAGTAACTCCGGAACGACGGCAGGGGCAGTTGGCGGCGGAGCCGTAGGTGCGGCGGCTGGTTCTATGGTGAATGATAAAACATTAGTGGAAGGTGTTTCTTTAACATACAAAGAAGGCACCAAAGTGTATACCTCCACCCAGGTGGGTAAAGAATGCCAGTTCACGACGGGTTTAGCCGTTGTTATTACCACTACGTATAACGAAACGCGTATTCAGCCAAATACAAAATGTCCTGAAAAAAGCTAATAATCAGGAGGATTCATGAAGAAGGTTTTACTTTGCGCCATCTTAGCCGCCTTAAGTAGTTCAACTTTCGCCTCTTCATTACAGGATCAACTCTCTGCTGTCGCAGAAGCGGAACAACAAGGTAAAAATGAAGAGCAAAGGCAGCATGACGAATGGGTAGCGGAGCGCAACAGGGAAATCCAGCAAGAGAAGCAACGGCGTGCAAATGCGCAGGCTGCAGCAAATAAAAGAGCGGCAGCAGCAGCAGCGGATAAAAAAGCTCGCCAGGATAAACGGGACGCCGAGGCCACTGCGGATAAAAAGCGCGATCAAAGTTATGAAGATGAGCTGCGCAACTTAGAGATTCAGAAGCAAAAACTGGCGCTGGCAAAAGAAGAAGCCCGCGTTAAGCGTGAGAACGAATTTATCGATCAGGAACTGAAGCACAAAGCCGCGCAAACCGATGTTGTGCAATCTGAAGCTGACGCTAACAGGAATATGACTGAAGGCGGCCGCGATTTGATGAAGAGCGTGGGTAAAGCAGAAGAGAATAAATCGGACAGTTGGTTTAATTAATTGATGTCAGTAACTTCAAGCCTATGATTTGTGAGGATTATGGGCTTTTTTATTGCAATATACGTTTCTAACTCTCCTTCATTTAGAGCAGGGTATGACATGGATACAAATGCTACAACTCCACAATTTGACAATGATATACCTCCTCTGATTTGGCCCGAATTTATTGATTTTAAAGCACGCATAGGCTGGTGGCGAGCCTGTGCCCTTGCCTGGAGTGCAGAGTGGAACCGACTCTCGCCCATTTCCCCTGTTCCCGCCAGTGAAATTGATTCACTCGAACAACGCTTGGGTTGTGCAATCCCCCCATTACTTCGCACGTATCATGAACACATTGGCACTCTTGAACTAGCGGAAACGCTTTGCAGTGTACAACCTGCCTCTTATGTGGCAATTGAACCATTAATCGACGCGTACCCAGGGATTACAGATCTTCTGGAAGATCTTCCTGATAGTGATGAACTGAGGAATCTTGTCGACCAACTTATCGCTTTTGGCGACTATTTGGGGAATGGAAATTTGTGGTGTTTTCACCGGGTAACAGGCGAAGTCTGGTATTTTGATCACGACTGTCCACCGATGCTGACACAAATGTTCAGTGATGTTGGTCAGTATCTCGACCTGGTCATGTTTAAATGTCTGCTCACAGTGCATGGTGAGGAAGATAATGAAGAAATGTTACGCGAGAAATTAGGTGATGCGTTGGTGGAAAAATGGATGTATTAAGACAGAGTAGTATCTTAATTCAGATGTGAAGAATATTTAATAATGGCACTTATCCTTGTGCCATTATCATTAATCAATATAGGGAAATCATTCCCACTCAATAGTCGCTGGCGGCTTGCCGCTGATGTCATACACCACGCGGGAAATGCCGTTCACTTCATTGATAATTCGATTGGAAACGCGGCCGAGGAAATCGTACGGCAGGTGCGCCCAGTGTGCGGTCATAAAGTCGATGGTTTCGACAGCACGCAGAGAAACAACCCAATCATACTTACGACCATCGCCCATTACGCCAACGGAACGTACTGGCAGGAAGACGGTGAACGCCTGGCTGACTTTGTCGTACAGATCTGCTTTACGCAGCTCTTCAATGAAGATGGCATCCGCACGGCGCAGCAGGTCGCAGTACTCTTTCTTCACTTCGCCCAGCACGCGCACACCAAGGCCTGGTCCCGGGAACGGATGGCGATACAGCATGTCATACGGCAGACCCAGCTCCAGACCAATCTTACGCACTTCGTCTTTGAACAGCTCTTTCAGCGGTTCAACCAAGCCCATCTTCATCTCTTTCGGCAGGCCACCCACGTTGTGGTGAGACTTGATAACGTGCGCTTTACCGGTCGCAGACGCGGCAGATTCAATAACGTCAGGATAGATAGTTCCCTGCGCCAGCCACTTCACGTCTTCCAGTTTCAGTGCTTCTTCATCGAATACTTCAACGAAGACGCGACCGATGATTTTACGTTTTGCTTCTGGATCGTTTTCGCCAGCCAGTGCTGACAGGAAGCGGTCTTCTGCCGGAACGTGAACAATGTTCAGGCCGAAGCGATCGCCAAACATATCCAGAACCTGCTCTGCTTCGTTGAGACGCAGCAGGCCGTTGTCGACAAATACGCAGGTCAGGTTTTTACCAATTGCACGGTGCAGAAGCATTGCGGTTACGGAAGAGTCCACGCCACCAGAGAGGCCAAGGATCACTTTATCGTCGCCCACCTGCTCGCGGATGCGGGCTACCGCGTCGTCGATAATTTTCGCCGGAGTCCACAGGGCTTCACACTGGCAGATATCACGCACAAAACGCTCCAGCATACGCATACCCTGACGGGTGTGAGTCACTTCCGGGTGGAACTGCACACCGTAGAAGCGTTTTTCTTCGTTAGCCATAATGGCAAACGGGCAGCTTTCGGTGCTGGCTACAGTGACGAAATCTTGAGGAATTGCAGTTACCTTATCACCGTGGCTCATCCACACGTCAAGCAGTGGCTTGCCATCTGCGCTTAATGCATCTTCGATACCATGAATCAGCGCGCTATCAGTTTGGACTTCAACCTGCGCATAACCAAATTCACGTTCATTAGAGGCTTCAACATGACCACCTAACTGCATCGCCATAGTCTGCATACCATAGCAAACACCGAATACCGGTACGCCTGCTTCAAAGACATACTGCGGCGCACGCGGGCTGTTTTCTTCGGTGGTACTTTCCGGGCCGCCGGAAAGAATAATGCCGCTTGGATTGAAGTCACGAATTTGTGCTTCTGTCACATCCCACGCCCACAGTTCGCAGTAAACACCCAGTTCACGCACGCGGCGCGCAACCAGTTGAGTGTACTGAGAACCGAAGTCCAGAATGAGGATGCGATGCTTATGAATGTTTTCCGTCATTGACGCTTATTCCGAGGCAAGTGAAACAGATAATATAAATCGCCCGACATGAAGTCGGGCGAAGAGAATCAGGAGCCCAGACGGTAGTTCGGGGACTCTTTAGTAATGGTCACGTCGTGAACGTGGCTTTCCTGAATGCCCGCACCGCTGATACGTACAAACTCCGCTTTAGTACGCAGTTCGTCGATAGTACCACAGCCGGTCAGGCCCATACAGGAGCGCAGGCCGCCCATCTGCTGGTGGATGATCTCTTTCAGGCGGCCTTTGTACGCTACGCGACCTTCGATACCTTCCGGCACCAGTTTGTCAGCGGCGTTGTCGCTCTGGAAATAACGGTCAGAAGAACCTTTGGACATCGCGCCCAGAGAGCCCATCCCACGGTAAGATTTGTAAGAACGCCCCTGGTAGAGTTCAATTTCACCCGGAGATTCTTCAGTACCTGCCAGCATGGAACCTACCATCACCGCGCTTGCACCAGCAGCGATAGCTTTCGCAATATCGCCAGAGAAGCGAATACCACCGTCAGCGATAACCGGAATACCGGTGCCTTCCAGGGCTTCTACTGCGTCAGCAACGGCGGTGATCTGCGGAACCCCCACACCAGTAACGATACGAGTCGTACAAATAGAGCCAGGGCCGATACCGACTTTAACCGCGCTGCAACCTGCTTCTGCCAGCGCGCGGGCACCAGCAGCCGTTGCTACGTTACCACCGATGATTTGCAGATCCGGATATTTAGCGCGAGTTTCACGGATACGCTGCAGAACGCCTTCAGAGTGACCGTGAGAGGAGTCGATCAGCAGAACGTCAACGCCTGCGGCAACCAGTGCATCAATACGCTCTTCGTTTCCAGCACCCGCGCCAACCGCTGCACCAACACGCAGACGACCTTGTTCGTCTTTACACGCGTTCGGTTTACGTTCCGCTTTCTGGAAGTCTTTCACAGTGATCATGCCGATCAGGTGGAATTCGTCATCAACCACCAGCGCCTTCTCAACGCGTTTTTCGTGCATTTTTGCCAGCACAACTTCGCGGGCTTCGCCTTCACGCACAGTCACCAGACGCTCTTTCGGCGTCATGTAAACGCTAACTGGCTGGTTCAGGTCGGTCACAAAACGCACGTCACGACCGGTGATGATGCCGACCAGTTCGTTTTCTTCGGTAACGACCGGGTAGCCCGCAAAGCCATTACGTTCAGTCAGTTCTTTCACTTCGCGCAGTGTCGTGGTTGGCAGAACTGTCTGTGGGTCAGTCACCACGCCAGATTCGTGTTTTTTCACACGGCGAACTTCTTCAGCCTGGCGTTCAATAGACATGTTTTTGTGGATAAAGCCGATACCGCCTTCCTGAGCCAGAGCAATAGCCAGGCGCGCTTCCGTTACGGTATCCATTGCTGCGGAGAGCATAGGGATATTCAGACGAATAGTTTTCGTCAGCTGGGTGCTGAGGTCAGCAGTATTCGGCAGAACGGTAGAGTGAGCAGGAACGAGGAGAACGTCGTCAAATGTGAGAGCTTCTTTAGCGATACGTAGCATGGGCAATATCTCGACCAGAGTGGTTAATAAATATTGCCGTGGCATTATACAGAGCGTAACCGATTGCATCTACCCCTTTTTGCAAAAAATGCTTGCTATCCCCAGAAGGCGGGTTACTATCGATTGAATAACCTGCTGATTTAGAATTTGATCTCGCTCACATGTTACCGTCTCAATCCCCTGCAATTTTTACCGTTAGCCGCCTGAATCAAACGGTTCGTCTGCTGCTTGAGCAGGAGATGGGACAGGTGTGGATCAGCGGTGAAATCTCGAACTTCACACAACCGGCCTCCGGTCACTGGTACTTTACGCTCAAAGACGATACCGCCCAGGTTCGCTGCGCGATGTTCCGCAACAGCAACCGCCGGGTTACCTTTCGCCCACAGCACGGGCAACAGGTTCTGGTTCGCGCCAACATTACGCTGTATGAGCCGCGCGGTGATTATCAGATTATCGTCGAGAGTATGCAGCCAGCCGGTGAAGGCTTGTTGCAACAGAAATACGAACAGCTAAAAGCGAAGTTGCAGGCAGAAGGTTTGTTCGATCAGCAACTAAAAAAACCGCTCCCCTCCCCCGCGCACTGTGTCGGTGTTATTACATCCAAAACCGGCGCGGCGCTGCACGATATTTTGCATGTGTTAAAACGTCGAGATCCTTCACTGCCGGTGATTATTTATCCTACTGCCGTTCAGGGCGATGATGCGCCGGGGCAAATCGTTCGCGCGATTGAACTGGCGAACCTGCGTAACGAGTGCGACGTCTTGATCGTCGGTCGCGGCGGCGGTTCGCTGGAAGATTTATGGAGTTTTAACGACGAACGCGTAGCGAGGGCGATTTTTGCCAGCCGAATTCCGATTGTCAGCGCCGTCGGTCATGAAACCGATGTGACGATTGCCGACTTTGTTGCCGATCTGCGCGCACCAACGCCCTCTGCCGCCGCCGAAGTGGTGAGCCGCAATCAACAGGAGTTACTGCGCCAGGTGCAATCTGCCCGCCAGCGGCTGGAGATGGCGATGGATTATTATCTCGCCAACCGTACCCGGCGCTTTACGCAGATTCATCACCGTTTACAGCAGCAACATCCGCAGTTACGTCTGGCGCGGCAGCAAACCATGCTGGAGCGACTGCAAAAGCGGATGAGCTTTGCGCTGGAAAACCAGTTGAAGCGGGCAGGTCAGCAACAGCAACGGCTTGAACAACGTCTGAATCAGCAAAATCCTCAACCACGCATTCATCGCGCGCAGACTCGCATTCAACAACTGGAATATCGCCTGGCGGAAACTCTGCGAACACAGCTTAGTGCCACGCGTGAACGCTTTGGTAATGCAGTGACACATCTGGAAGCCGTGAGTCCACTGTCCACGCTGGCGCGTGGCTATAGTGTCACCAGCGCCGCCGATGGGACAGTGCTGAAGCAAGTTAAGCAGGTGAAAACGGGCGATACGTTGACCACACGGTTAGGTGATGGCGTGGTGATTAGTGAAGTCAGTGCTGTAACAAAGGCGCGTAAGCCGCGTAAGAAAGCGGCTAATCCGTAGGCCGGATAAGATGCGCCAAGCATCGCATCCGGCGCAGGCTCCCCGCTAATGCCGGATGCGGCGTAAATGTTACTGGAAGCAGGTGGCAAACCCTGGTGTCGTCGCCGGGGAGATAGCACAGTCCGATGATCCCGCAGGTTCAATGATACCGCAATAGAGGCTGCCTGAGCGGCTTTGCGATAAATACGGGAAGCTGGGCGATGACGGCCATCCCAACGCGCTAAATCTGGAATGCAGCGTTTGCAGTTCGCTGTATTCCGGTGCATTCCCCAGTCTGCCGCATTGTTTCGCCAGATCCCATTTACTGCTGTCAACCGTATGCGCCAGCGCCCAGATTTCATTATTGACGACCGGCGTTACCGCTGCGACAGCATTCGACGGCAGTTCTGACTTCAGCAACGGACGGTGCAGTGTTTTGCCGCTTACCGTCTCGGTGTCGCTCATATGCCCCCAGAAGTAGGCACTTGCCACGTTCGGGCTGGTCACTACTGTGAAAATGGCATCCATCGTCGCGTTGATGCTGGTGTTATCGGTCAGCGTCACCGTCAGCGGCGTTTTATATCCAGGCGTATTATCCTGTTTAATCATAAATGTCGCTGTACCGTCGGAACCGGTGGTTCCCTGGAGTGAATTACCACTATCAGTCATTATGACCGTCGCGCCAGTTGGCGGCTGAACGGTCAGCTCATCCATTGCCGCCACATCGCCATATAAAGTCGCACCTGGGTTGCGCGGCGCTGCATCACCGCGTTTCAGGCTAAAGGCCACGTTTGACACTGGGTTCCCGGCGTTGTCTCTCACGGTGACAGTCACAGGCATAGATTCCCCTTTCTTCACTTTCGCAGCCTGAGTAGAAGAATCAAACGCTGGTGAGGTAAGTGTTACCGCAGACACCGAAGCGTTAGGGTTCAGCAGGCAAGCCTGCATTGCACGAGTTCTCTGAGGTTCAACGGCTCCGGTATAGAGACTCACCGATTCGCATGGAGGTGCCTCCTTAGTCGCGTCACAGCCTGCTTTTGACGTCCACCAGTAATATCCACTTTGCTCTACCGGCCAGCCCGTTTGAGCCATCATTGTTCCATTGGGGTAACGGTTGTAGAGAGAGACAAGTTGATCAGCCGATGGATAGCGCGCATCCTCACACGCCTGCGTGCCGCTTCTTTCCCTTTGCTGCACCGTCGGCATAATCCAGGTCTCACTATTGATAATCTTACTGTTCACACCCGCTGTATTCGAGAGTTCAGCCTGGATTTTTGGTCGCACAAATACAGAGCCATCCGCCGCTGTCAGCGTTTCCCCCATATGTCCCCACATATTCGCCACGCTGACATCCGGGCTGGTGATAACCGTGAAAATCGCGTCCAGCGTGGCTGTTGGCATAGGGCTGAAGCCCAGTGCTTTTACGGTTATCGGCGTTCTAAGACCGGTCGTACTATCCTGGTGAAGATTCAGCGTCGCTTTACCCTGAGCATCAGTCTGAATAACCAGATAACTGGTATTACTACGACCATTCATGCTGGCGCTTTGTATGGTTTGTGCTGGGTTGAACGTATCAGCCACCAAATCATCCGTCGTTACCGTTTCGCTGAGCGATGTGCCCGCACGATTGTAGCTGGCGGCACGCAAAATCCCTACCGACTCAAATGGTGCAGGCGAGCCATCCGCACGGGTCACAGTAATCGTCAACGGAAGCGGTGAGCCTTTATGTGCTTTCCCGGCCGGTAACGAACTATCCCAGTTTTCCTCCGCAGTGGTCAGGGTAATATTGCCCACCGACTCCACACTTTCCAGACAGGTCTGGAAGTTGAGATCTGCAGAATCCGACGCGACATGTCCAGTATTCCCCACCTTGAGGTTAATATACTGATAATTAGGATTAACAGCGCCTGAACTGGAGACAACGCTTCGTGACCAGAAGTACGGCTTTGGCGCTGTTGACTTGTCAAGCGGCCAGCCCTGTGCCGTTTCAATCGTTCCTGAAGGGTATGTCTCATATAACGATTGCAGATCGCCAATAGACGGCAGTTTATCTTTACAACCTCCCTGCATACCACTCAGCGCATTATTGATAGTCAGTCGCTGCCAATATTCATTGTTAACAATAAGCCCATTGGAAGAACCGACTTCATCTTTTAACTGTGGGCGATGGAAGACTTTGCCGTTTTTAGCCGTTAAGGTCTCCGGCATATGACCCCAGAAGTTAGCTTTTGGCGTATCCGGGCTGGTAACGGTCGTGAAAATCGCGCTCAGCGTATTCGAGATAATGCCGTTACCGTCATCAATTTCTGCGGTGAGCGGGATACGCGTACCGTCTCCCTTATATATCTGGCGTAGTATAAAAGTGACCGTACCGTCACCACTGGTCATGCTGTAATATTTATTTCCGTCATCAAAATAACCGTTGGAATTATTGTAACTGTCTTGCACATAAATCAGCCGTGACTGATTGGTAATCTTACCGTTGTTGGTCGCATTTGAGGTTCGAGCCACGGTGAAACCATGATTCAACGTAATCGGCACATAACCTTTCGGATTTCCCTGGGCGTCGCGAGTGGTCACCGTCATGGTGATTTGATCCCCGGTATTGCTGTAGTCTGTTCTGACTTTTACTGCATCAAGGTTGTCATACTTTGCCGTTTTATCAGACGTTAATTCGATGGTGCTCACCTTCGGATTTGCCGTTGTCTGGCAGGTCAGATACCCTAACTCCGTGGATGCCAGACTGTAGCTGGTCCCGTCGCTCAATTGTACGCTTTTATATTTGCGATCCTCGATACTGTCTTTTTCCGGTGTGCTGGAGTCGTAACCTTTTTTTAGCAAGACAGGCCAGCCATCTACCGCATGTCCACGCCATTCACTGGCGAGTGTGAGTAACGCGTCCTGAGTCGGAATATAATCCGCGCCACAGCCGCCATTACTGGCCTTCGTCGCCTGATCTTCGGTAAACAGAGCCCAGCTTTCGTTATCCTCTACATCAGACTTACGTTTGGCGGCAGGGCTATCGGTTAGTTCCGTAAACAGAATCGGCCGTTTAAATGTCAGTCCACCTGCGCTCAACGTTTCCGGCATGTGGCCCCACATATTCGCTTTATCGGTATCCGGACTGGTAACCACGGTGAAAATGGTATCCATTGCAGCCTTTTTTGTCGGATCGGAATAGAGCGCGGCGGTGAGCGCCGTTTTCGTGCCGTGGGTATCCGGACGCGTAATATTGAGAATTTTACTTCCGTCGCTACCGGTTAGTGCCACATATGCTGTCGCTGTATCGTTGAGCACCATCTCATCAGGCAGACCCGCATCAACCACCACCGATGAAACAATCCCATCACCGCTACCTGCCGTATGACGTTCACCAGAACGGGTATATCCATCGCCACGTTTCAGGGTAAATGGCATATCTGCCATCGGGTTACCGGCAACGTCTTTGACCGTCACCTTCACCTGTAACGTCTCGCCCTTTTTCAGCTTTGCCGCATTAAGCGAACTATTCCACTGCGCCTGATCCACCACTTCCAGTGTAATGATGCTTGCGGGAGGGTTAGCATCTTTCAGACAACTCATATAAATCGAGTCATCGGCAGCATTCTGTACGTTCCCGTTATTCAACCAGACGGAGGCAAGGTGCGGAACTTTATCCATCGGCGTGCCGCTCCAGTATTGTTCACGCAAGGTGGGCCAACCATGAACGGTTTGAATCGTATTGTTACTGTTGGCGTTGTATAGAGCGGTAAGCTGTGACTGGCGTGGCACTTTATTTTTCTCGCAACCGCCAGCCGCGATATTTTCGATATCAGACTGCGCCACACGTACCCAGGTTTCGTTATTTTCCACAAGTGAACGGTTTCCTGCGCTCACTTCAGAGAATAATTTCGGTCGCTTAAAAGTTATAGAATCCACAGTGATGGATTCGTCCATGTGACCCCACATTTGCGCGCTGGCTACATCCGGGCTGGTGGGGGTAGTAAAAATCACGTTGTAGTTAACGGTATTAGGAACATAAGAGTTGGTCGGCGTGATATCCAGAGGAGTCCCCAGCCCAACGCCTTGCGGCTGCTCAATGTCCACCGTTGCTATACCTCGAGCGTCGGTTGTACCGGAATAGACTGTTGTGGGCTGAGAAGTACCGTAGAAAGTACCGTTCATCTCTATCGCGCCGCTGGTTGGATCATCAAACCCGGTAACCTGCCCTGGGCGGTTATACCCCATGCCTTTGGTGATGGTGAAATTTGTAAACGGCACCGCCGCGTCATTTAATGCATTATAGGTTCGCACTGTCATGACAATTTTTTCACCGACTTTAGCCTGCGCCCGGCTTCCAATAGCAACATCATGATCGGTCGTGACCGCCACCTGCGCGACCATTTCATTACCTGAACAGGAAAGGTAATTTCGTTTAAAGCCAGAGTAACTATCGACCAGCCCCGTTTTGAAACTGACCGATGAATGCGTCGCCTGCTCCACCGCGCTTAAGTAATCTTGTTTTGCCGTTGGCCAACCGTATTTTGTGCCTATAACATTAGCAGGATAAGCGTTGTACAGGCTTTCCAGCGAACTCTGGCGCGGAATATGTCCAGTTCTACATTCCGCCTGCATAGAGCCATTTTGGTCAAACAGTGCCCAGTCTTCGTTATTTTCCCGCATAGAACCCAGTTCATGAGCAGTTTCATCCGCCAGCAGCGGGCGTTTAAAGACGCTACCAGATTCGATAATCCCGAGCATATGCCCCCACATTCTGGCCTTATCGCTGTCCGGACTGGTTACTACTGTGAAAATGACATCTTTCGCATCAGACGCAGTGAAGTCACTACGCATTCTCGCCGTAATATGGGTTTTAACGCCAGCGCCATCGGGCTGACTCAACCTCAATGAGGCCTGACCGTTAACATCTGTTATCCCTTCATAAGTATGCGCATCAACCTGGTGAAAATTGGCTCCTCCCGTTATTTGCACCGGATGCGCTTCCCATGCGTCGTCGGATTGATTCTTTCGGTTGATGCCATCATCCAGATGCAGCGAGAAATAGTAGTAAGCCAGCGGCTGACCATTATTTTTGTTATCGGTGATTGTCAGTCGCATAGAGGCATCTTCACCCACCTTAACCTTCATCGCCTGTACCGTTGAGTCATAGCTTGCAGGTGTGAGAATCAGTTTTGGTTCAACTTCCGGTGCCTCTTTATCCACACAGCTAACAATAAGTTTTGTATCGTCCGGTTTTTGCGCTTCGCTACGGTTAGACACATCTGCCGCATGATGCTGCCCGGTCATGCCCGCGAGGGATGACCAGTAATAATCTCCCTGCATCGGCCAGCCAGCGACTTCCTGAATTGATGTAGGAACCACCGTCGCCATCGCGCCAAACTGGCGCATACCTGGCAAAATATCGCAGTGATTATCTGCGCCACTCCAGGTGAAGATTGACCAGGTTTCATTATGATCGTCGACACTGCCTGCTTCATTATCGACTTCAGCCGCCAGTTTCGGACGGCTGAAGGTATAATCCCGAGCCTTGAGCGTATCCGCCATATGACCCCACATGTTTGCCTGTGGTACGTCCGGGCTGGTGAGAACGCTAAAAATGACCGCCGTTTCGCTGGTTTGGCTAATGCCAGACAGGCTTACGACCAGCGGCGTTTTTACGCCTTGCCCGTTCGGTTGAGCCACCGTTACCGTCGCCGTACCATTTTCATCCGTCGTGCCGTGATATTCCGTTGCCGTGGTGGTAAGTTCCGTACTCCCCAGTTTTACCGGACCGATGTTATTCACCACGCCCTGACGGTTTTCTGCATCCCGACGTTTGATAATAAAAGGAATATTTCCTGCCAGATTGCCCTGACAGTCTTTCGTCGTCACCGTTAGCGTAATTGAACCATCCACGGTCGTTTTTGCCGCTTTCAGCGTATCGTCATATCCGTTAGCGGTAATGGTAACCAGATCACCCTGTGCAGCCGCGATGTTCAGCGTCACTTTATTATCAACCAACGGCACTGACCCCTGATTAGGTACGCCCGTTAAGGTAAAGAGATAAAGTAAAGGTATCGTTTGTTGTTGGTCAATTCGCGGCCAGGCAACCAGAGAATGTCCAGCCAGATCCTGGGCACAAAATGACCTGTCTGGGCGCGGCTGTGGATCTAACGGCGTATCCGGCGTGGCGGCCTCAGCCCACACCAGAGACACAGAAGGTGGATTTTGATTTTCCCAACGCAGCAGCGGTGGCGTGGCGAAAACGTCCCCTTCAGTATCCAGAGGGTTCTGTAAGATCATCTGCGTAGCCGTATCATCTACGCTAAATTCACTGGGTTTTGCAAAGGCCTGAACATCGTGAGGTTCTGTCGGTTCAAGCAGGGTGCTGCCCTGATAAACGGGTATACTGGCGCTCTCTGCCTCAGGCACAGTGCCATTGATTGCGTCGGTCGAGATACCCGTTTGTTGCCACTGGCCACCTTTTAACACTGCCGCTACCTGAAAAGAAAGGGAGAGCAGTAAAACCGCCGTTATCGCTTTTATCAGTTTCAAAGCCCCGCCCATAATTGAAACCTGCCCGTTTAAAGTTACTTTTTCACCTCAACCCACTTTGCTTAACACAGGTTAAGCAAAGTGCGCGGAAAAGCACCATTCCCCTGGGGAATGGTGCCGGTGACGATTATTTTCTCTGGTAGTCGATGGACAAACCGTAGCCCTGAACACCATCTGCGCCAATTGTGAGGCCGCCTTCGCTGTAGTCGAACGCAGTCTTCGCTTCGGCATTGGTAACCGGGATAACCAGGTCGCTGTTGTTGTAGCTCGGGTTGACAATCCCCCCCGCCGTCCGCAACTGCAGACTGGTGCCGGTAAAGCGCCAGCGGTAGTTGTACTGGCTGGTAACCTCTTCACCCGTATCGTAGGAACCGTTGCTGTTTTTATCTTTCCACAGCATGACCTGATAGGTGGTATTCGTTTTAAGTTTGGTATCTTTGCCCAGCAGGTTGGTATTGATATCCTTCTCGTGAATGACAACTTTAACTGCGTCATCAAATACTGGCCCTTCAGGAATATCATCGCTGTCAGAACCACCGCCTGCGTTAGTAGAGAGATCCAACAGCACCAGTTGTTCTGCGACGTTAGGGTCGCCGGTTGTCGTGGTTGGGGTAATTTTCAAACCGATATAGCGGTCAGCATCTGCTGCGGCAATGGTGTAAGTATCACTGCCAGCAGTACCGATCTCCTTCGGATCGCCCCCCGCCTGGTCACTAAAGCTCATCCATTGCAGCGTCGCTTTTGTCGCGGTGTTGTTGTCATCAAGATCGCCCTGGGTATCGCCAATGGCCCAGTTTGCCGTTAACTTATCGCCAACATGAAATTGCTTTTCGCCATCCGTAGATGCAGTACGACCACCGCGATCAACGGTTATGGACACATGAGATTTATCGGCGTCGGTGATTTCTGTCGCGCTACGGGTTATCCACGGCACTGTACCCTGAATCGTTCCGGTTGATTGCGTCTCTGATTGCCACTGGCCAGCTCTTAGATTGCCCTGCCCTTCTGCCATGGCGGCAGGTACTGCGCAGTACCCTG
>NZ_PZKQ01000008.1:0-1195 GCF_003046645.1 Escherichia sp. MOD1-EC6475
TAAGTTGGAGTCATTACCCTGATCGTCCTGTAACTTTCGCAGAGCTTAAAAATTATGACGGGCAGTTACAGGCAAGTGCCCTGGAGTCTGCGACAATTAATGTTTCATTTAATTTGCCACCTGATCTCTTTCTATTGCGTAATCGTGGGGTTGATATGAAGATTAACTATCGTTATACCACGCCAACGATAGGTGGTTCACGCATGGATGTCAGCCTTAATAACCAGTACCTTGAATCTTTCCGGCTAAGTCCGAAATCTGCTACTGATAGGTTGTTGTTACGTTTACCGTTATTGCAAGAATTGTTGGATGGTAATAATGAAATTAACATTCCTGCGCTGACGTTAGGGGCGCTTAATCAATTGCGATTTAATTTCGAGTACGTTAATACTATGCCGCGCTCTGATGCCGATAGCTGTATTATTTCCCGGCCTCTAAAAAATCATGCGGTTATTGCAGATGATTCCACTATCGATTTTTCAAAGTACCATCACTTTATCGCAATGCCAGATTTACGCGCTTTTTCCAGCTCAGGCTTTCCATTTAGCCGCATGGCCGATCTATCAGAAACGGTTGTGGTTATGCCTGAAAATCCTGGCACAACGCAAGTTGAAACATTATTAAATACCCTTGGACTGATTGGTGCTCAGACTGGGTTTCCGGCAATTAATCTGACAATTACTGATGATATAGGTTCTGTCCAGGGCAAGGATTCAGATATTCTGTTGATAGGAACACTTCCGCAAGAATTTGCAGACAATCAACAAATTAATCTGCTCATTGAGGCAACAACAAGTTGGGTAAAAAGCCCAATACGGCACTCCGATTACGCCAAAATTATGACAGATAACGACGATCAAAAACCTGAAATACAAACAACCATAAATTCTCCATTGCCAATGGCGGCGATAGTTGGTTTTCAGTCTCCATATCATACCCAACGTAGCGTAATTGCTTTAATGTCAGAGGGATCACGCGGCGATGCGCTACTTAACAATGCATGGTAATGACTCCAACTTATTGATAGTGTTTTATGTTCAGATAATGCCCGATGACTTTGTCATGCAGCTCCACCGATTTTGAGAACGACAGCGACTTCCGTCCCAGCCGTGCCAGGTGCTGCCTCAGATTCAGGTTATGCCGCTCAATTCGCTGCGTATATCGCTTGCTGATTACGTGCAGCTTTCCCTTCAGG
>NZ_PZKQ01000079.1:0-3246 GCF_003046645.1 Escherichia sp. MOD1-EC6475
TTTGATGCCTGGCAGTTCCCTACTCTCGCATGGGGAGACCCCACACTACCATCGGCGCTACGGCGTTTCACTTCTGAGTTCGGCATGGGGTCAGGTGGGACCACCGCGCTACGGCCGCCAGGCAAATTCTGTTTTATCAACACGTCCTCTTCTGACCTGTCGATTTAATCTGTATCAGGCTGAAAATCTTCTCTCAATCCGCCAAAACCCCTTCGGCGTTGTAAGGTTAAGCCTCACGGTTCATTAGTACCGGTTAGCTCAACGCATCGCTGCGCTTACACACCCGGCCTATCAACGTCGTCGTCTTCAACGTTCCTTCAGGAGACTCAAGGTCTCAGGGAGAACTCATCTCGGGGCAAGTTTCGTGCTTAGATGCTTTCAGCACTTATCTCTTCCGCATTTAGCTACCGGGCAGTGCCATTGGCATGACAACCCGAACACCAGTGATGCGTCCACTCCGGTCCTCTCGTACTAGGAGCAGCCCCCCTCAGTTCTCCAGCGCCCACGGCAGATAGGGACCGAACTGTCTCACGACGTTCTAAACCCAGCTCGCGTACCACTTTAAATGGCGAACAGCCATACCCTTGGGACCTACTTCAGCCCCAGGATGTGATGAGCCGACATCGAGGTGCCAAACACCGCCGTCGATATGAACTCTTGGGCGGTATCAGCCTGTTATCCCCGGAGTACCTTTTATCCGTTGAGCGATGGCCCTTCCATTCAGAACCACCGGATCACTATGACCTGCTTTCGCACCTGCTCGCGCCGTCACGCTCGCAGTCAAGCTGGCTTATGCCATTGCACTAACCTCCTGATGTCCGACCAGGATTAGCCAACCTTCGTGCTCCTCCGTTACTCTTTAGGAGGAGACCGCCCCAGTCAAACTACCCACCAGACACTGTCCGCAACCCGGATTACGGGTCCACGTTAGAACATCAAACATTAAAGGGTGGTATTTCAAGGTCGGCTCCACGCAGACTGGCGTCCACGCTTCAAAGCCTCCCACCTATCCTACACATCAAGGCTCAATGTTCAGTGTCAAGCTATAGTAAAGGTTCACGGGGTCTTTCCGTCTTGCCGCGGGTACACTGCATCTTCACAGCGAGTTCAATTTCACTGAGTCTCGGGTGGAGACAGCCTGGCCATCATTACGCCATTCGTGCAGGTCGGAACTTACCCGACAAGGAATTTCGCTACCTTAGGACCGTTATAGTTACGGCCGCCGTTTACCGGGGCTTCGATCAAGAGCTTCGCCTTGCGGCTGACCCCATCAATTAACCTTCCGGCACCGGGCAGGCGTCACACCGTATACGTCCACTTTCGTGTTTGCACAGTGCTGTGTTTTTAATAAACAGTTGCAGCCAGCTGGTATCTTCGACTGATTTCAGCTCCACGAGCAAGTCGCTTCACCTACCTATCAGCGTGCCTTCTCCCGAAGTTACGGCACCATTTTGCCTAGTTCCTTCACCCGAGTTCTCTCAAGCGCCTTGGTATTCTCTACCTGACCACCTGTGTCGGTTTGGGGTACGATTTGATGTTACCTGATGCTTAGAGGCTTTTCCTGGAAGCAGGGCATTTGTCGCTTCAGCACCGTAGTGCCTCGTCATCACGCCTCAGCCTTGATTTTCCGGATTTGCCTGGAAAACCAGCCTACACGCTTAAACCGGGACAACCGTCGCCCGGCCAACATAGCCTTCTCCGTCCCCCCTTCGCAGTAACACCAAGTACAGGAATATTAACCTGTTTCCCATCGACTACGCCTTTCGGCCTCGCCTTAGGGGTCGACTCACCCTGCCCCGATTAACGTTGGACAGGAACCCTTGGTCTTCCGGCGAGCGGGCTTTTCACCCGCTTTATCGTTACTTATGTCAGCATTCGCACTTCTGATACCTCCAGCATGCCTCACAGCACACCTTCACAGGCTTACAGAACGCTCCCCTACCCAACAACACATAGTGTCGCTGCCGCAGCTTCGGTGCATGGTTTAGCCCCGTTACATCTTCCGCGCAGGCCGACTCGACCAGTGAGCTATTACGCTTTCTTTAAATGATGGCTGCTTCTAAGCCAACATCCTGGCTGTCTGGGCCTTCCCACATCGTTTCCCACTTAACCATGACTTTGGGACCTTAGCTGGCGGTCTGGGTTGTTTCCCTCTTCACGACGGACGTTAGCACCCGCCGTGTGTCTCCCGTGATAACATTCTCCGGTATTCGCAGTTTGCATCGGGTTGGTAAGTCGGGATGACCCCCTTGCCGAAACAGTGCTCTACCCCCGGAGATGAATTCACGAGGCGCTACCTAAATAGCTTTCGGGGAGAACCAGCTATCTCCCGGTTTGATTGGCCTTTCACCCCCAGCCACAAGTCATCCGCTAATTTTTCAACATTAGTCGGTTCGGTCCTCCAGTTAGTGTTACCCAACCTTCAACCTGCCCATGGCTAGATCACCGGGTTTCGGGTCTATACCCTGCAACTTAACGCCCAGTTAAGACTCGGTTTCCCTTCGGCTCCCCTATTCGGTTAACCTTGCTACAGAATATAAGTCGCTGACCCATTATACAAAAGGTACGCAGTCACCCCATAAAGAGGCTCCCACTGCTTGTACGTACACGGTTTCAGGTTCTTTTTCACTCCCCTCGCCGGGGTTCTTTTCGCCTTTCCCTCACGGTACTGGTTCACTATCGGTCAGTCAGGAGTATTTAGCCTTGGAGGATGGTCCCCCCATATTCAGACAGGATACCACGTGTCCCGCCCTACTCATCGAGCTCACAGTATGTGCATTTTTGTGTACGGGGCTGTCACCCTGTATCGCACGCCTTTCCAGACGCTTCCACTAACACACACACTGATTCAGGCTCTGGGCTGCTCCCCGTTCGCTCGCCGCTACTGGGGGAATCTCGGTTGATTTCTTTTCCTCGGGGTACTTAGATGTTTCAGTTCCCCCGGTTCGCCTCATTAACCTATGGATTCAGTTAATGATAGTGTGTCGAAACACACTGGGTTTCCCCATTCGGAAATCGCCGGTTATAACGGTTCATATCACCTTACCGACGCTTATCGCAGATTAGCACGTCCTTCATCGCCTCTGACTGCCAGGGCATCCACCGTGTACGCTTAGTCGCTTAACCTCACAACCCGAAGATGTTTCGTAAAACACCATCGTGTTGCGAAAATTTGAGAGACTCACGAACAACTTGCGTTGTTCAGTGTTTCAATTTTCAGCTTGATCCAGATTTTTAAAGAGCAAA
>NZ_PZKQ01000080.1:0-3229 GCF_003046645.1 Escherichia sp. MOD1-EC6475
TAAGTTGGCAGCATCACCATGTTGTGGTACCATTTAAAACTATAAAGCTACTATAAGGTCAATAGAGTAAAGAATCCGTTGGGGAGGAGGCTGATGCGCATTGGTCAGTTGGCGCAGTTGGTAGGGGTCGAAACACAGACGATCCGCTTCTATGAACAGCAGGGCTTGTTGCCGCCGCCTGATCGGCAGGACAACGGTTACCGTGTCTATACCGAGAAGCATGGTGAGGGGCTGGCCTTCATCCGTCGCTGCAGAATCCTGGGCCTGTCACTGGCTGAGATTCACGAACTACAGAGCTATCAGGACGCCCCTCATCAGCCTTGTACCGCCGTCAACGCCTTGCTCGATGATCACATCTCTCATGTGCGGTCGCAGATAACCGCTCTGCAAGCGCTTGAGAAACAACTCGTTTCACTGAGAGCGAGTTGCAACGATGACCGGGAAGTTGAGGCGTGTGGGGTTCTTGCTGGAATTAGCGAAGGAAACATGCACCAGCAGTAGGTGAAGCATCAACCAGATAATCCGATGAGATGCCGGTCTGTCTCACTCTCATGCAAAGGTAAGATCAACCATTTAATCCGCTTACCCCTATAATATAGCTCTAGATAATAGCAGAAAGAATAACATCAGACCGGCGGCAAGCAGATATGCCGATAGCGATAAGCTTGAAAGACTGATTTACGTTTTCAGAAATTAACCATGTAAGCAAATGCCTGACACCAAGAAATATCTTTCATGACAGATAAAAACAGGAAACAGCATAATGAAGTCATTGATATATTTTGGAATGCTCATTTTTTTTATGATGAAATCCATCGCAGTTATCAGTGCAGAACCGGTAAACGAGCCAACAAAGCATCTGATTTCTATTGGTGTTTTTGCCGATCGGGGAATGACTGAAGCCAGAGAAAGATGGCAACCAACAATCAATTGGTTAAAACAAGAAATACCAGAGTATGATTTCCGGTTAATTCCGCTGCCTTTATCTCAGTTACAGCACGAAATTAGTCAACAAAATCTGCAATTTATCATTGTTAATCCATCAGAAAGTATCCGTATCGGTAGGGTTCACTCTTTATCCTGGATGGCGACATTAATCAGCCCAATGCAGGGCGGAACAACTACCGCAACAGGTTCGGCTATGTGGGTCAAAGAAAATAGCCCGTTTACCGATCTATTACAGTTATCCGGTAAGCCCATCGGTACCGCTCATCGTCAGGCATTCGGTGGTTTTATGGCAATGGAAAGAGAGTTGCACCAAATGGGTGTCAGCAATCGTTATTTCTCTCATGTACAGGAAATCGGTTATCCTCATGAATCCGTTGTTCAGGCTTTATTAGCCGGGAAAATTCAGGCCGCTATTTTGCCGGTCTGCCTCGTTGAATCAATGATAGAAAAACACCAGTTGGAAGAAAAAGCACTCCGGGCATTAAACAATATCGCGCCCGACTCCTTTGGCTGTCAGGTTTCTACTCGTCTTTATCCTAACTGGAGTTTTGCCATGACCGACGCGGCAGACAGAACGTTGGGACGAAAGATTCTCACCGCATTATTAGCGGTTCCTAGCCAATCCGAAGTCGCAAAAGCTGCACAATCTCTGGGATGGACAGTTCCTGAAAGTCAGGCGGAACTGGATCGATTGTTTAAAGATTTAGGAATACATCCTCTGGAACAGCCCTGGTGGATTAAATTATGGGAGTGGATTAAGAGCCGTTACTACCTGCTGATCGTCATCGGTATCGCCTTAATTATTTTGCCGCTTCAATACATTTTCCTGACGATGAAATATCGTAAAAGTACCCTTTCGCTACAGCAAGCGTTAGAGAATCTGCAATATGCTCAACGTCGGGCATTGGTCAATAAACTGGGCTCAAGTTTAGCGCATGAGTTAAGTCAGCCGCTGTCCGCGATTCATCTGTATGCTGAAGGTGAACTATCGCGCCGAAAACGCGGTGACCACTCCACGGATATTGATGTGTTACTGGATAAAATTCGCCATCAGGTTATCCGAATTAATCAAGTTGTCGATCGTTTCCGTCAATTACTCAGAAAGCAGGCTATACAAAAAACGCCTCAGGATCTGGCAATTATTCTGCAGCAGGCAATAAAACTTGTTGAGATCTATGCAAAATCAAAACAAGTAGAGCTAATTTTACATATCGATAAGCAAAAGATGCTTCTGAAGGCAGATAAAGCAGGAATAGAACAATTAATGGTTAATTTATTTACTAATGCAATTGATGCTTCCGCTCAGGCCGGTGCTTGCAGCGTATCGATCAATCTGTTACATACAGAAAACAAGGCACATTTAACCGTCAGAGATCGCGGAGCAGGTTTACAACTGCCACTGGAAGAACTTATGACGCCATTTGTCACAACAAAAGCGGACGGAATAGGCCTTGGTTTAGTTATCTGTAAAGAAATTGCCGAGTCACATCGCAGTACATTTTTACTACAAAACCATCCTGACGGCGGATGCGAAGCATCTGTTATCTTCACTCTCTACCACAACCATAAATAACGGAGTTCAGCATGTCAGAAATACAGCGTTTATACATTGTTGATGATGATGAATCCGTTCTGGATTCCCTTGAATTTGTTCTGCAAGGTGAAGGATATCAAACTCAGTGCTTCTCCTCCGCCGAAGCTTTTTTACAGTGGAGTGAACGGCATATTGAGTGCCTGACGGACACCGGTTGCTTAATTCTGGATTGCCGCATGCCGGGAATGGGTGGTCAAACGCTGCAAACATTGCTTAGCCAAACCAGAAGCACTTTAGGTATCGTTTTTCTGACCGGATACGGCGATGTTCCGATGGCCGTTGATGCCTTGAAACAAGGAGCCGTTGATTTTCTGCAAAAGCCGGTCGATCAAAAACATCTGTTACGTGCCGTGAAAAACGCTTTAATTTGGTCAGCAGCAGAAAAAGCGCGCCAAACGTACATCAGCCGTTATGAGCAATTAACCGGTCGTGAACGCAATATCTTAACTTTGTTGGCCGATGGAAAAACAAATCAGCAAATTGCTGAAAATCTTTTTATTTCTGCCCGAACGGTTGAAGTACATCGAGCCAATATGCAAAAACACTTAGGCATGGGTTCTTTGGCTGAAATGGTTCGTCTTTATACGCTGGTTGAACCTTATTTAGGTGAGATTTGCGAGCCGCCGGTCAGAATAAAACGGAAATAGAAGAGAAATAGAATACGGCTATCGGTGATGCTGCCAACTT